>NZ_JBEOVY010000440.1:0-5541 GCF_040295745.1 Saccharopolyspora sp. NPDC002686 | reverse complement strand
GCAACCGGCCCTCATCGCGCAGTCGCCGCGCGAACCGCTTGGCCGCCCGCATCGGCCCCACGGTGTGCGAACTCGACGGCCCGATGCCCACCGAGAACAGGTCGAAGACACTGATGCTCACAGCTGCACCAAGTCGTTGACATCCGGTGCGAACTCGGTGGTCGCGTCGGCCAGCCAGTCGGCCAGGTAGCGGGCGAAGGACGCCCGCACCAGGACCCAGTACCGGGGCTCTCGGGCATCGCAGCACACGAGCACGACCTGCGCCCGCGCCAACAACATCGACGCGCACCGGCCGGCGGGGAATGCACGCGGGTGCAGGTCAAGCGCGCACCCGGAGTTGAGCAGGTCTCGAGCGCGTTCCCCCGACACCTCGATGATGGTGCGGTGCGCGGAAACATCCACCACAGCACCGAAACCGCCACCGAGCGCCGAATTGAGCGTCCGCTCGATCCGGTCCTGCGCCCCCACCGGGCCGATGATCAGCCACTCGTCGGGGCCCAGCCACAGCACCACCAGATCGCGGGTCACCACGACGCCACCGGGGTCACCCGGCAACATCGCGCCGATGGCGGTGGCGATCCGCTCGGCTGCCGAACTCTTCGGATCGACGCGCAGTCCCACCTGCGCCCGGAACGGGACCTCCGCGATCCGCGCGACCGTCGCATCAGCCTTGGAGATCACCCGGTCAGCAAGCGGAGTAAGTGCCTCGGTGTCAGCCATCGCGGCGGGCTCCTTCCTTGTCGTAGAACACGGGCTCGGTCACCGTGACCGGAACCAGCCGGTCACCGACCGGGCTGTAGACGCACTCCCCGATCCGGTTCCGCCCGTTCTCCAACAGCGCCAACGCGAATCCGCGTTCCAGCACCGCGCTGCGGTAGCTGGAGGTGACGTGGCCCAGCATCGGCACCGGTGGTGCGGGCAGTTCCGCGGCTTCGACCAATTGAGCTCCCTCGTCGAGCACGAGGTCCGGATCCTGGGGCAACAGGCCGACGAAGTGCTTGCGGTCCTCCCGCGCCGTATCGGCTCGGGAGAAGGACCGCTTGCCGATGAAGTCGGGCTTCTTCTTCGACACCGCCCAGCTCATGCCGAGGTCGTGCGGGGTGACCGTGCCGTCGGTGTCCTGCCCGACGATCGGGAATCCCTTCTCGGCGCGCAGGACGTGCATGGTCTCGGTTCCGTACGGCGTGATGCCCTCCGGCTCGCCCGCGGCGACCAGCGCCTCCCACAGCGCGAGTCCGTGCCAGCGCGGAACGTTGATCTCGTAGGCGAGTTCACCGGAGAAGCTGATCCGGCACACCCGGGCCCGCAGCCCGGCGACCGCGGCGTCCTGCCAGGACATGAACGGGAAGCTGTCGTTGTCCACGGCCAGCTCCGGTGCCACCCGGGCCAGCACGGCGCGGGACTTCGGCCCGACCAGCGCGACGGTGGCCCACTGCTCGGTGACCGAGGTCAGGTGCACCCGGAGG
This sequence comes from Saccharopolyspora sp. NPDC002686, assembly GCF_040295745.1. Lineage (NCBI taxonomy): Bacteria > Bacillati > Actinomycetota > Actinomycetes > Pseudonocardiales > Pseudonocardiaceae > Saccharopolyspora > Saccharopolyspora sp. NPDC002686. The sequence goes on along the minus strand of NZ_JBEOVY010000440.1, from coordinate 4,075 downwards.
TCCGGCCACTCGGTTTGGAGCCACTCCTCCAGCCACTCCAGCACGGCCGCCGCTCCCCCGCTGGTGGTGGTGATCAGATACCGGTCCGCAGCAACGCGGATCACGGTTCCGTCGTCGAAGACCATGCCGTCGGCCTTGCACATCAGGCCGTAGCGGATCCGGCCGACCTTGAGCGTGCTCATCATGTTGGTGTAGACCCGGTCCAGGAACTCAGCGGCGTCCGGTCCCTGCACGTCGATCTTGCCCAATGTGGACACGTCCTGGATGCCGACACCCTCGCGCACCGCCCGGCACTCGCGGAGCACGGCCGACGCCATGTCCTCCCCCGGGTGCGGGTAGTACCAGGGGCGCTTCCACTGGCCGACGTTCTCGAACGGAGCCCCCTGCTCGACGTGCCAGTCGTGCATCGCCGTCACCCGGATCGGGTCGTAGAGGTCGCCTCGTTCACGACCCGCCAGCGCGGCGAAGGCGACCGGCGCGTACGGCGCGCGGAAGGTCGTGGTGCCCAGTTCCGCGAGGTCCAGGCCCAGGATTTCGGCGATGACCCCGGTGGCCAGCGTTCCCGAGGTCTTGCCCTGGTCGTGAGCGGTGCCGATCGTGGTGTAGCGCTTGACGTGCTCGACGGAGCGCATGCCCGCGCCGGTCGCGCGACGGACGTCGGCCACCGTGGCGTCCCTGGCCAGGTCGACGAAGTGGTGGTCCCAACCCTGCGCACCGGGGACGAGCCAGGTCGGCTTCCCCGGTTCGACCGGAACCGGCCGGGTGCGCGGGATCGGTACCGGGTCCGCTGCGACGCCCAGCCTTTCGCTGGCCGCGGTCGCGGCGTCGGCTCCGTCGGCCAGGCATTCGCGCGTGGTCAGCAGGCCCGCTGCTGCACCGACCGTTCGCACCGGTTTGCCCGTCTCAACGGGGACGAACGCACCGAGATCAGCGGCGAACCGGAGTCCGGCCCGAGCCTGGCTGTGCAGGTGCACCGCGGGGTTCCAGCCACCGGAGACCAGCAGCAGGTCGCACTCCTCGCTGCGGTACTGGTTCGGTTCGCCGAGCGCGGCGAGGTGGGCTGCGGTCACGTGCTCGACACCGCTGGTGCCGACGACAGCTTGGCTGGTCAGGATGCGGATGCCGCGCTCGGCGCAACGCGCCGCCCAGTGCACCGGCGCGGTCTCCCGGACCTCCGCGATGCAGGCGATGTCGACGCCGGCGTCGTGCAGCTCGATCGCGGCAGAGTATGCGCTGTCGTTGGTGGTGAACACGACCGCGCGGCTGCCGACCAGCACTCCGTGGCGGTTGAGGTAGGTGCGTGCGGCACCCGCCAGCATCGTGCCCGGCCGGTCGTTGTCGGCGAACACGAGCGGACGCTCGTGGGCACCGGTGGCGAGCACCAGCTCGCGCGCCCGGATGCGCCAGATCCGCTGGCGGGACCCACCGCCGGTCCGCTTTTCCACGGCGACGACGTAGTTGTCCTCGTACAGCCCGAAAACCGTGGTATTCGGGAGCAGGCGCGCCTCGTCGCTGCCTCGCAGCTCCTCGGTCACCCGGTGCACCCAGTCCAGTGCCGGGGCGCCGTCGAACTCTTCGGGAGCACCGAGCAGACTCCCGCCGAACTCGGTGTCGGAATCGGCGACGATCACCCTGGCACCGGTGCGCGCCGCCTGGCGCGCTGCGGCCAGTCCGGCCGGTCCCGCTCCGACCACCAGCACGTCGCAGTGCGCGTGCATGGTGTCGTAGCGCGCGGGGTCGGCTTCCGCTGCCAACCGGCCACGCCCGCACAGGCCCGACGCCCGCAGCCCGTCCGACAGCGGCACGGTGGTGGCCGCCAGCATCGGTTCCGGGAAGGGCGCCTCGATCTGCACCAGGGCGTTGGGCTCCTCCACCCCGGCGGCCGCGATGCCGCGCGGACGGCCGTACTTGATGCTGGTGCCGACCTGGTGGACCCCGTTGGCCAGCAACGCCGACGCGAGCGTGTCACCGGCGTAGCCCTGGTGCTGCACGCCGTCGAAGTGGAAGGTCAGCGGACGGGAGCGGTCCACTCGGCCTCCTGCTGGTAGCCGCTGCGCGTTCACCGGGCGACCTCCTCGCGCTCCTGCATCCGGTAACCGGACTCGATCTCGTTGGTGACGGTGTCCCGCAGCACGTTGAACCAGCGCCGGCATCCGGAGACGTGCACCCAGCGCTCGGCGAACACGCCTTTGGGGTTGCTGCGGAAGAACAGGTAACGACCCCAGTCCTCATCGGACACCGACGCGGGGTCGTCCGGGTAGTCGACGTGCGCCTGACCGCCGTAGTGGAACTCGTTCTCGTCACGCGGCCCGCACCACGGGCAGGGGATGAGCATCATCAGGGACTCCAGGGGTTTTCCGAGCTGCGGAGCCGGGCTCGACTCGTTCGGCCGCGCACCCCGCGTTCGAGGAGGTTCTCTAGTGGGCAACGCCCGCGGCGCCGTGCTCGTCCACGAGCGCACCGGTGGTGAAGCGGTCGAGGCTGAACGGCGCGTTGAGCGGGTGCGGCCGGTCGTTGGCGATGGTGTGCGCGTAGCACCAGCCGACACCGGGGGTTGCTTTGAAACCGCCGGTGCCCCAACCGCAGTTGACGTAGAGGCCGTCGAACGGGGTCAGCCCCATGATGGCCGAGGCATCCGGGGTCACGTCGACGATGCCGCCCCAGGTGCGCAGCACGTGGGCGCGGGCGAAGATCGGGAACAGCTCCACTGCGGCGGACATCTGGCGCTCGATGACGTGGAAGGCGCCGCGCTGGGAATAGGAGTTGTAGGAGTCGATCCCGGCGCCGAGGACGAGTTCGCCCTTGTGCGCTTGAGAAACGTAGACGTGCACGGCGTTGGACATGACCACGGTGGGGTGGACGGGTTCGAGCAGTTCGGACACGAGGGCTTGCAGCGGGTGGCTTTGCAGCGGCAGCCGCAAGCCCAGGATGTCGGCCAGCACCGAGGTGTGCCCGGCGGCGGCCAACGCCACCTTGCCGGCCCGGATCGCTCCCCGGCTGGTCCGCACCCCGACCACCCGGTCACCGACCACGTCGAAACCGGTGACCTCGCACCCCTGGATCAGGTCCACCCCCAGCTGGTCGGCAGCGCGGGCGAACCCCCAGGCGACGTGGTCGTGCTTGGCGATACCGGCACGCGGCTGGTAGGTGGCGCCGAGCACCGGGTACCGGATGTCCGGCGAGGTGTTGAGGATCGGGCAGATCTCGGCCACCTGCATGGGATCCAGGAACTCGGCGTCGATCCCGTTGAGCTTGTTGGCGTTGACGCGCCGCACGCTGTCGCGCACGTCCTGCAGCGAGTGGGCCAGGTTGAGCACCCCGCGCTGGCTGAACAGCAGCGGGTACTCCAGCTCCGCTTCCAGCTCCTCCCAGAGCTTCAGCGCGTGTTCGTACAACCCCGCGCTTTCATCCCACAGGTAGTTGGAGCGGATGATCGTCGTGTTGCGGGCCATGTTCCCGCCCGCCAACCAGCCGCGCTCCAGCACGGCGACGTTGGTGATGCCGTGGTTCTTCGCCAGGTAGTAGGCAGTGGCCAGGCCGTGCCCGCCTGCTCCGACGATCACCACGTCGTAGGAAGCCTTCGGATCGGGCGTGCGCCACAACCAGTCCGGGTGTTCGGGGAGATCGGCCCCAGGGGTCCGCGGTGCCATCAACGACCTCCGTCCAGGTTCGGGTAGAGGGGGTGCTTGGCGGCCAGTGCCTCGACGCGGGCCCGCAGCTTGGCGCTGGCGGACTCGTCGAAGCCGGGCTTGAGCGCTTCGGCGATCACGTCGGCGACCTCGGTGAAGTCGTCCTTGCCGAAGCCGCGGGTGGCCAGCGCCGGGGTGCCGATGCGCAGACCCGAGGTCACCATCGGCGGGCGCGGGTCGTTGGGCACCGCGTTGCGGTTGACGGTGATGCCGATCTCGTGCAACCGGTCCTCGGCCTGCTGACCGTCCAGCTCGGAATCGCGCAGGTCGACCAGCACCAGGTGCACGTCGGTGCCACCGGAGACCAGCTGCACACCGGCCTTCTTGGCGTCCTCGGCCAGCAGCCGCTCGGCCAGGATCTGCGCGCCCTCGATCGTGCGGCGCTG
>NZ_JBEOVY010000439.1:0-5580 GCF_040295745.1 Saccharopolyspora sp. NPDC002686 | reverse complement strand
GCCCCCGCTGCTGGAGCTGCTCTCCCGCATCGCGCCCCCGGAAGCGCGATGAACTCCTGGCAGTTCGGCTTCCAGGACTTCGACCCCGACGACGAGGGACGTCGCGAAGCCCTGTGCGCGCTGGGCAACGGCTACTTCGCCACCCGCGGCGCCGCACCGGAATCCACCGCCGACGACGTGCACTACCCAGGGACCTACGTCGCAGGCTGCTACGACCGGCTCACCACCGAGGTCGCCGACCGGGAAGTGGAGGACGAATCGCTGGTCAACATGCCGAACTGGCTGCCGCTGACCTTCCGGATCGACGACGGCCCCTGGTTCGACCTGACGCACGTCGACGTGCTCGACCACGAGCAGGAACTCGACCTCGAACGCGCGATCCTGGTGCGCCGCTTGCGCTTCCGCGACGAGCGCGGTCGCACCACGAGGTACGTGCAGCGCCGGTTCGTGCACATGGCCGAGCAGCACCTCGCCGGACTGGACACCACGCTGGTCGCCGAGGACTGGTCCGGCAGCGTCACGTTCCGCAGCGGCATCGACGGGCACGTGACCAACAGCGGTGTCGCCCGCTACCGCACGCTCAACGCCCAGCACCTCACCGACCACCACTCGTTCGAGTCCACATCGGACACCGTGGTGCTGCACGCGCGGACGTCCCAGTCGCGCGTCCGCGTCGCCGAAGCCGGGCGCGCGCGGGTGTTCGTGGACGGCGAACCGGTCGACGCCGAACGCTCGCTGATCCAGCAGAACGACCTGATCGCCCACTCCGTCACCGTCCACGTCGAGCGGGGATCCGAGGTCCGCGTCGAGAAGATCGCCTCGGTGCACACCTCCCGGGACGCGGCCTCGACCGAACCCGTCGTCGAAGCCGTGGACGAGGTGCGCTGCGCTCCGGGCTTCGACGAGCTGTGCCGGTCGCACGCCCTGGCGTGGTCCCGGCTGCACCGGGAATTCCACTGCGGACTGTCGATGAGCGAGGACGCGCAGCGGTCGGTGCGGCTGCACCTGTTCCACCTGCTGCAGACGATCTCGCCCCACAGCAGCGATCTCGACGTCGGCGTGCCCGCGCGCGGACTGCACGGCGAGGCCTACCGCGGGCACGTGTTCTGGGACGAGCTGTTCGTGCTGCCCACCCTCACCCTGCGCCGTCCGCTGCTGGCCCGATCGCTGCTGATGTACCGCTACCGCAGGCTCGACCGGGCGCGCCGAGCCGCCGCCGCAGCCGGGCTGCCCGGCGCGATGTTCCCGTGGCAGAGCGGCAGCAACGGCCGGGAGGAGAGCCAGCGGGTGCACCTCAACCCGCGTTCCGGGCGCTGGCTGCCCGACCGCACTTACCTGCAGCGGCACGTCGGCATCGCCATCGCGCACAACATCCACCACTACCACCGGGCCACCGGCGACGACGAGTTCCTCGGCGAGTTCGGCGCGGAGGTGCTGCTGGAGATCACCCGGTTCTTCGCCGCGCTGACCCACTACGACCGCAGCCGGGACCGCTACATCATCCGCGGCGTGGTCGGCCCGGACGAGTACCACACGGGCTACCCGGACCAGGAGCGTCCCGGCATCGACAACAACGCCTACACCAACATCATGACGGCCTGGCTGTGCCGCACCGCCGCGCAGGTCCTGCGCGAGCTGCCCGCCGAGCGGCGCCACGAGCTCATCGAGCAGCTCGAGCTGCGCCACGGCGAGGTCGACCGGTGGAAGCGGATCGCGCAGCGGATGTTCGTGCCGTTCCACGGCGACGGCATCATCAGCCAGTTCGAGGGCTACGACCGGCTCGCCGAACTCGACTGGGACGGCTACCGGCAGCGCTACGGCGACATCCAGCGCCTGGACCGCATCCTCGAGGCGGAGGGCGACGACCCCAACCGCTACCAGGCGTCCAAGCAGGCCGACGTGCTGATGCTGTTCTACCTGCTGTCGGCCGACGAGCTGGCCGAACTGCTCGGCGGACTCGGATACCCGATGCCCGCCGACACGATCCCGAACAACATCCAGTACTACTTGCAGCGCACCAGCCACGGCTCGACGCTCAGCGCGGTGGTGCACGCCTGGGTGCTCGCCCGCAGCCGCCGGCACCAGGCGCTGGAGTTCTTCGACCACGTGCTCGCCGCCGACATCCACGACACCCAGCGCGGCACCACCAGCGAGGGCATCCACCTCGCCGCCATGGCCGGAAGCGTCGACCTGCTGCAGCGCTGCTTCGCCGGCATCGAAGTCCTCGACGGCGCGCTGCGCCTCAACCCGCTGTGGCCGACCGAACTCGGCGACCTGGAGCTGACCATCCGCTACCGCGGTCAACCCCTGAACATCACCGTCACCGGCCGCACCGCAACCGTGCACACCGCCCCCGGCCCCGCCCAGCAACCCATCACCTGCGCCTGCGGCCCCCGAACCGTCCAACTCGGCTCCGGCGAAACAGCACACTTCTCCCTGGAACAACACCCCTGGAAACCCGATTCCTCCTGACACCCCGCCCTCGAACGCAGGACGAAAAATGCCCACCACAACCGCAGGTTTCAGTCGCGACTGATAACAGTTTCAATTGAAACTGCGGACCCACCCGGACACGGCACCGGCGTGTCAGACCCCGACATGCCGGGACCTGTGGACAGGTTCCGGGTCCTGTGGAGAACTTCCGCAATTTCAATGGAAATCGGACCTCCGATTTCCATTGAATTTGCACGGGGTGCGGCCGGTGACCGCGGAGCACGACCGGCACGCACGACGAGGCCGGAGGTAGTTTTGAGCGAGTTCGAGCTGGCGTCAGCTGTGCAGGTGCGCTGGTTCGCCGGTCAGCTGCTCCACGTCGTCCGTCGCTGCTCGCAGCAGGTGGTGGGCCAGTTCGAACAACGCACGCGCCGCAGCCAGTTCAGCCCCGATCTCCGGCACGTTGGTGTCGTCGGGATTGCGCTTGGCCACGCCCCTGCCCTGCAGATCGGTCGCGTCCCGCGTGCGCAACCGAGCTTTCGCGACCGTGCGGTCGTCCCCCTCGGTGAGGTCGATGTCGACCGTCCAGCGCTCCGTCTCGAGCATCGCGCACCGCCCCCTCACTCCGAGCGAACTCGTCGACCGGAGCACGCGAACAGCACTGCGGCAAGAACCCCGGCGATCAGGAACGCCGCACCTTCGCCCAGGAGGAGGGCGATCAGCGCGAGGAAGGCCGCCACCGCTCCGAGCGCCCGGGCCAGCGTCAACCACGCCAGGACGCGCGTCAGCAGGTGGGATCGGGTCATCCTGCGCGAGAACTCCGGGTCCTCCGAGGACAACCGCTGCTCGATCGCGTCGAAGAGCCGCCGTTCGTGGCGCCGCAGCATGGGACACCTCCAGGCCGACGAGCACGAGAACCTTGCGTCACCAGCATCCCCGGCCGGCGAGCACGCCGACCAGAGCCGATGTGCCCGGACGGCTCAGCCGCCGATGCGGTGCGGCACCGGATCATCGACCCGGTGCCGCGCGCCGCTGTCGGGCGAGAGGTGGATCTGGACCCCGTAGACGACCCAGCCCAGCGCGGCGAGCAGGAGCCAGTTGATGGACCGGTAGACCAGGACCGTCGCCAGTGCCGGGGCGATCGGTGTTCCCGACGCGAGCAGCACGCCCAGCAGCCCCGCCTCGGCGAGTCCCGCACCACCGGGGAAGACCTGGAGCGCGATCGCTCCCTGCACCGCGAGGTAGCCCGCCACCAGCGTCGACCACGGCACCGGATGCCCCAGCGCCGCAACGCTCGCGCACAGGCTGAGGTAGTCCACGATCCAGCTCAGCGCGGCGAACGCGACGATGGCCGCCCACTGCCGCCCGCTCGGGCGCAGCATCGCGATCCGGTCCGACAACCGCCGCGCGACCGCGTCCGGATCCTTCGCCCAAGAAGTCGTCCGCCCGGGCATCGCGCGAACCAGCCGGGCGCAGCCCCGCAAGCAGCGGTGCAGCGCGGACGAGCGCACGAGCACCACCCAGCACGCGCAGGAAGTGATCAACAGCCCTGCGGCCAGCAAGCCGGCGAGCAGCGGCGACATCACCCCGGTTCCCCCGGCGCCGGCGAGGCCGAGCAGCGCCAGCACCGCCGTCGCGACGACTCCGCAGAGCACCACCGACCAGGTGCCCAGCGCGAGGTCGACGCCGCGTTTTCGCAGCTGGACCGCCGCGTAGGCGAAACCCGCCGCATTGCCGACCGCGGGCAGGGTCGTCGACAGCGCGTTCTCCGCGAAGTTGATCGCCTGCACGGTCCGGACCGGCAGCACGACACCGCCCGCCAGCAGCAGTCGGCGGTGCAGTTCTCCGTAGGCCACCAGGGAAGCGACGGACAACGCGATCGCCACGCCGAACCAGATCCAGCTCAGGTGTGCGAGCTCCCCGCCCAGCCGGCCGGCTTCCGCGGCGAGGGCCGGGAACTGCCACCCCAGCACACCCAACCCGCACAGCACCACGGTCCACTGCGCGATCGTGCGAATCCGGTTCCGCATCCGCGCTCCCCGTGCCCCGGTGCCGCCACATCGACATCCCACGGTGAACTGCGGGCAGTTCTCGACGTCAGAGTCCAACGGCCCGTGTGCCGACGCCGACCCGGGTACCCGAGGTGGCACCGGTTCGTCGGCAGCAGGGGGACGGCATGCATTCGCGTGGACAGGTGGTCGTCGGGGTGGACGGATCCCCGGAATCGCTGATCGCTGCCGCGTGGGCAGCCGATGAGGCCGAGCTGGGGCGCACCGGGCAGGTGCAGTTCGTGATGGTGAGCGGCGATCGGCTGGCCGACGACGAGGCGTGGGAGACCGTCGGCCCGATCGCGAACCGCTTCACGCCGCAGCTGCCGGGGCTGGAGGTGACGGCGAGGGTCGCGCACGGCGACCCAGCGGACGTGCTGGTCCAGCTCTCCGACGACGCGCAGCTGATCGCGGTCGGCTCGCGCGGGCGCAGCGCCCTGGCCGCGACCCTGCTCGGATCGGTCAGCGCCAAGGTGGCCACGCACTCCCGGTGCCCGGTCGTGGTCGTCCGCAAGCACCGCCGCAACGGGCCGGTGGTGGTCGGCCTGGACAACTCCCCGCACAGCCAGGCCGCACTGCGGTACGCGTTCGACGCCGCAGCCAGGTACGAGTGCGACCTAGTAGCCGTGCAGGTGTGGGAGCACGCTGAGCCCGCACCGATCGTGCCGCCCTTGGAGCACGAGCTGGTCGACCTGCGCGACGAAGCGCTGCGCGGCCTGGCCGAACAGCTGTCCGGTTGCACCGAGGCCTATCCGAACGTGCCGGTCCGCAAGGTCGCGCAACGAGGGCACCCGGTGGCTGAACTCGCTGCCGCCGCTGAGGAAGCGCGTCTGCTGGTCGTCGGGCACCGCGGTCGCGGCGGCTTCGCCGGGCTCCTGCTGGGCTCGGTGGCGATGGGCGCGCTGCACCACGCGCAATGCCCGGTCGCCGTGGTCCGGGACGCGAGAGAGTGAGGAGTTCACCATGTCCGCTGCTGTCGTGGTGGGCGTCGACGGTTCCGAGAGCTCCGATCGCGCAGCCGAATGGGCTGCCGCGGAAGCGGATCGCCGGCACGCCCCGCTGCACGTCGTGATCGCCAACGACGACCCGGTGCGCGCGG
>NZ_JBEOVY010000438.1:0-5591 GCF_040295745.1 Saccharopolyspora sp. NPDC002686 | reverse complement strand
ACAACCTCCCCTCCACTCTTCCCTTACCCCCGTCTCGGCCGTTCTTGTGGGGCTTGGGGTTAAATCGCCACCATCGCCGCTCACGTGCTCTGCTGCTCAGGCGGCGCGGCGGGAGCGGGCCACCGCCAGCCAGCCGAGGACTGCGGCGACCAGCCCCACCACCAGGTCGAGGTAGCCGCCGACTATGCCGTAGCCGGTGCCCGGGCCGCCTTCGGCGGAGGCCACGACGAACCCGCCGACGACCATGCTCGACAACCCCGCCGCGAGTGCTGCGGCTCCGGTTCCGGTGCGCTTGGTGGGGCGGACGAGGGCCAGCCCTCCGATGACCGCACCGCCCAGCCCGACCAGCGCGGCGATCGCGGACCAGAAGCGTCCGGGAGTCATGGTGTAGGCGCTGACTTGCTGAGCGGTGTCGGCGAGCAGGTGCAGGGACATGAGGTGCTCCGCGAGTGGTCGGCCCGGACGGACCGGGGCGTGGTTCGGAAGTCCGATCATGTCCGCAGGACCCGCTGCCGGTCGTCGCGCAGCTGCGGGCAATTCGCGCTACCGCGGACGCTGCAGATCCTGCCGGACTACCGCGCCCGCGGTAGGTGGGAGCTCATCCGCTGAGAGGCGTTGCCAGCACGGCGATCCGGCTAGGGTGCACGCATGCGCGGAGGCCGGATCGCTGTCCTGGACTGGGTGATCGCCTTCGGCGTGGCCGCAGCTCTGCTGGTGACCGGGATTTCCGAGCAGCACTCCGCGACGCCGCTCGGCTACCCGTTGTTGGTCGCCGGTGGGCTGGCGCTCGTCGCGCGCCGTCGGTTCCCGGTCGCCGTTCTGGTCGCGACCGGTGCGTCCGCGCTGGGCTACCAAGCCGCCGGTTTCGACGTGCCCGCGGTCGCGTTCCTGTTCGCGGTGTACGCCGTGGTCCGGGCCGGGCACCGCCTCGTCGCGATCGCGGGTTCGGTGCTGATGCTGCTGGCCCTGCCGTTCGCGGTCCTGCTGTCCCCGCTCGACCTGGCCGTCGGTGAGGCGTTCGCGCGGACCCGGGACGTCCTCCAGATCGCCTGGCTGATCGCCGCCGGAGCGGCCGGTGAAGCGCTGCGGCAGGCCGAGCGCCGGGCGGACGAAGCCGAGCGCACCCGCGAGGAGACCGCGCGGCGTCGCGCCGACGAGGAGCGGCTGCACATCGCGCGTGAGCTGCACGATTCGCTCACCCACCAGATCTCCGTCATCAAAGTGCAGGCCGAAGCCGCCGTCCACCTGGCCCAGAAGCGGGGCGAGCAGCCTCCGGAGGCGCTGCTGGCGATCCGGCAGGCGGGCCGCGAGGCGTCGCGGGAACTGCGGGCGACGCTGGAAGCGCTGCGCGACGACGACAAGAACCCGCCGCGCGGGCTCGACCACGTCCCGGACCTCGTCCGCCAGGCCCGCGCGACCGGCCTCGACGCGGAGCTGACGATCGAGGGCCGGCGGGGCGAGCTGCCGTCCGCGGTAGACCGGACCGCGTACCGGATCGTCCAGGAATCCCTGACCAACATCGCCAGGCACGCCTCCGCCACCACCGCGTCGGTCCGGATCGACTACCGCCCCGACGCCCTGGTCATCCGCGTCGACGACGACGGCACCGCCGCGCCGAAGACCTCAACACCCGGCGTCGGGCTGCTCGGGATGCGGGAGCGGGTCACCGCGCTCGGCGGCGAACTGCGCGCGGCCCCGCGCGACGAGGGCGGCTTCACCGTCCGGGCAGAACTCCCCGTGGAGCGAAAACCGTGATCCGAGTCCTGCTGGTCGACGACCAACCGCTCATCCGAGGCGGGTTCCGCGCGCTCCTCGACGCCGAGGACGACATCGAGGTGGTGGCAGAGGCCGCCGACGGCGGTGAAGGCGTGGCCCTGGCCAGGCAGCACCTGCCGGACATCGCGCTCGTCGACGTCCGGATGCCGGTCGTCGACGGCATCGAGACGACCCGCCGCATCGCCGAAGACCCGGCGCTGGCCCAGGTGCACGTCGTCATCCTGACCAACTACGGCCTGGACGAGCACGTCTTCAACGCCCTGCGCGCGGGCGCGGCCGGATTCCTGGTCAAGGACATCGAACCGGAGGACTTCCTGCACGCCGTGCGCGTCGCTGCCCGAGGTGATGCCCTGCTCGCACCGTCGATCACCCGCAAGCTGATCGACCGCTTCGTCGCCCAGCCCCTCGAACCCGCCACCGGCCGGGGGCTGGAGGAGCTGACCAACCGCGAGCGCGAGGCGGTCGCCCTGGTCGCGCACGGCCTGTCCAACGACGAGATCGCCGAACGCATGGTGATCACCCCGATGACGGCGAAGACCCACGTCAACCGAGCCATGACCAAGCTCCGCGCCCGGGACCGAGCCCAACTCGTCGTCCTCGCCTACGAATCAGGCCTGGTCACCCCGCGAAACCCCTGACCAGCTGCTGGGTAGGCTGCCGGGCATGGGCGATTACCTCCCGATCGTGCTGCTCGCGCTCGCCGGCTTCCTCATCGGCGGCGTCTACTCGACGTGGAAGACCGCCCGCGGGTTCTCGATCATGCTCGCCGTCGCCGCCGTGATGGCCATCGTCGGCGGCATCGGCTGGATGATCTACGGCTGAACCGCCGACGCGGCATCGATCTTCGAATGCTTCAGGTCGAGTGGGCAACGAGGGCCTGATCGGCGTCAGCGACCGCGTCGCGGAGCAGAGCGAAGCCCCGGCGAGTGCAGGTGAGCACCAGCTCGTCGTTGCCCTGGAAGATCAGGTTCACCTCGTCCACCGCCGGGTCGTACTCGTGCGTGACCACGGCGGTCTCCGATATCCCGACCAGCGTGGCGGTCTCCACCCCTTGCCCTCGGTACACGGCCGACTCCCCTCCGGGTACAAGACCCGAACTAGGTAAGGTTCAACTGACGGATATTTCAAGGGGAGTAAATCCCCTTGAGGGGAAAGTTATGGGTATTAATACTCGCTTCGTAAGTCCCTGAACGGGTGGTTGGAGGCCGCGACATGGGCTACGGCCGACCGACGGTGGAGCGGCGTCAGCTCGGCCTGATGCTCAAGAAGTTGCGGGAGCGGAAGGGCGTCTCGCAGAACGACGCGGCGGCAGCGATCGGCAGGAAGCAGGCCCGCATCAGCAGGGCGGAGATCGGCGTCGGATCGCTCGCGCAGGACGAACTCGCTGAGCTGCTGAACTTCTACGGAGTACCCGAGGAAGAGCAAGCCACCGCGCTCGCTCTCGGTGCACAAGCCCGAAAACGGCAACGCGGCCGAGCCTACGCGGACCAGCTGCCGCACGCGTTTGAACGTTTGACCGATCTCCAGGCTGATGCCAGGTCGATCGGGTTCTACGAAACCGGCATTGTCCCAGGTCTGGCTCAGTCGCCCGACTACGTGCGGGCTCTCATGCGAGCAGGAGATGGGGCCTGGTGGAACTCCGACTCAGAAGAGGCTGAGCGTCGTATCGCGTATCGGCTGAACCAGCAGAATCGTGTGCTGGGCTCGGACATGCCCAAATCCGTCGTGTTCGTGCTGACCGAGACTTCGCTGCACCAGATCGTAGGAAGCGTTGCTGTTCTGCGCGGGCAGATCTTGCACCTGCTGCAGCTCAACGAGCGCCCGGACATATCGGTGCAGGTGGTTCCCAGCGAGTGCCCGGACAACCCGCTCCTTGGCGGCGGGTTGATCACACTTGACTTCGACGGTGTGGCGCCGAGGATCGCATTCAGCGCTTCTCATGGGCCGGCGACTTATCACGATCGAGAAGAGGACACCGAGCCCATGTTCCAAGCGTTCGACCGAGTCAGGCAGTTGGCGCTGACACCCGAGGAAACCGGCGACCTGCTCCTGGCGAGACTGAAGGACATGTCGCGATGAGCTACGACACCGGATGGTTCAAGAGCAGCAAGAGTTCGGCGTCCAGCAATGCCTGCGTCGAGGTTCGATTAACCGACTTCGCCGTGGCGGTGCGGGATTCGAAGGCCCCCGACGACGGGCACATTCGAGTCAGCCACGTCGCATGGCGGAGTTTTCTGGCCAGCCTCCGCTGAAGGACTCAGCGCATCGCTAGATGCGCGAAGGGCGTCTTCCCGTTGATCGGGGAGGCGTCCTTCGCGCTGTTGGGCCAGCTCTTGGTGCCTCTGGGGTGCCCGCCGCTTCGAGCTGCCTGTCCAATGAGGACTATTCCCTGGTGGAAGAACCGGTTTATACTTCGGGGTTCGGCAAAATAGCCTTCCCGTCTCGGAAATCCTTCGGTCCACCCGTCGGCCGGGAAGAGTTCATGGCTTCGGCACTGATCGGAAACCGGCCGCCCTCTACATTCCCTGAGGCCTGTTTTGGTCGATTTCGGCCGCAGGTCCTCTGTTTCCGCTCTTGGAGAGGGACAACATCGTGGAAAGACGGAATTTCCTCCGCGCTGCCGTGGTCGGCGGCACCGCGGTCACCTTGGGATTCAGCGTCACACGGGAATCCATCGCCTACCCCGCCCAGACCGGTACCAGCCCCTACGGAGCCCTGCAGGCCGCTGACGCCAACGGCATCCAGCTGCCCGCCGGCTTCACCAGCCGCGTGATCGCCCGCTCCACCAAGACCGTCGGCAACACGGGCTACACCTGGCACAGCGCGCCCGACGGCGGCGCGTGCTTCGCCGACGGAGCCGGCTGGATCTACGTCTCCAACTCCGAGATGAGCAGCGGCGGCGGTGGTGTCAGCGCCGTCAAGTTCGACGCCGACGGCAACGTCACCGGCGCCTACCGCATCCTCGCCGGCACCACCCGCAACTGCGCCGGCGGCCCCACCCCGTGGAACACCTGGCTGTCCTGCGAGGAAACCGACTTCGGCTACACCTGGGAAACCGACCCCCGGGGCATCAACCCCGCCGTCCGGCGCGACGCGATGGGCCAGTTCAAGCACGAGGCCGCCGCCTGCGACCCCGACCACAAGGTCATCTACCAGACCGAGGACCAGCCCGACGGCTGCTTCTACCGGTTCATCCCCACCACCTGGGGCGACCTGTCGGCCGGCGGCACCCTGCAGGTGCTCGTCGAGAACGGCAGCGCCCTGTCCTGGGTGAACGTCCCCGACCCCGACGGCAACCCCACCGCCACCCGCAAGCAGGTCTCCGGCGCGAAGCTCTTCAACGGCGGTGAAGGCGCGTTCTACCGCAACGGCACCTGCTACTTCACCACCAAGGGCGACAACCGCGTCTGGGCCTACGACGCGGTGAACAACCAGCTGCACATCGCCTACGACGACAACCTGACCTCGAACCCGCCGCTGACCGGCGTGGACAACATCACCGGTGCCGCCGTCGGCGACCTGTACGTCGCCGAAGACGGCGGCAACATGGAAGTCTGCATCATCACCCCCGACGACGTCGTCGCCCCGTTCCTCCGCATCAACGGCCAGTCGGGCTCCGAGATCGCCGGTGTCGCGTTCAACCCCGCCGGAAACCGCCTGTACTTCTCCTCCCAGCGCGGCACCACCGGCACCAGCAGCGGCGGTATCACCTACGAAGTCACCGGCCCCTTCCGCACCACCCTCTGATCCTTCCTGACGCGTGGCGGTCGGTGCCGGAACCGCCGACCGCCACACCGAATGCGCGAAGGGCGTCT
>NZ_JBEOVY010000437.1:0-5627 GCF_040295745.1 Saccharopolyspora sp. NPDC002686 | reverse complement strand
CCTGGCGAGGACGCCCCAACTGCCGTGTATTGGCATACATAAAGTTGGGCACCCGCAGTCCAGGCGGCGTCTGAGGTTCCGCTACCGGCACCGCTTCGCAAAACGAGTGCTTCAGACAGGAATCAGAGTTCGACGCCGAGAAGGGCGTCGACGGCGGTGCGGATGAGCTGGGGTGCTTCCGCGTCGGAGCCGCCCGTGGTCAGCGCCTCCTCCACCCACGCGTCGATCGCCCGCAGGGCCTGCTGGGTGTCCAGGTCGTCGGACAGCCGCTCGCGCAGCTCGGCGACCGCCGCCTCCGCCGACGGCGCGGACTCCAGCTCGACCGCCTGGCGCCAGCGCGCCAGCCGCGCTGCACCGGCGGTCAGGGCGTCAGCCGTCCAGGAGCGGTCGG
This sequence comes from Saccharopolyspora sp. NPDC002686, assembly GCF_040295745.1. Lineage (NCBI taxonomy): Bacteria > Bacillati > Actinomycetota > Actinomycetes > Pseudonocardiales > Pseudonocardiaceae > Saccharopolyspora > Saccharopolyspora sp. NPDC002686. Next base: position 5,236 of record NZ_JBEOVY010000437.1, on the reverse strand, counting down.
TGCGGTAGTGGCCGTCCAGCAGCGCCAGCCGGATGGCCATCGGGTCCACCCGGTCGCCGCGCAGCCGGGACACGAACACCAGGTTGCCCTTGGACTTGGACATCTTCTCGCCGTCCAGCCCGATCATCCCGGCGTGCACGTAGTGCTTGGCGAACGGGAACTCGCCGGTCAGCGACTCGGCGTGCGCCGCGCTGAACTCGTGGTGCGGGAAGATCAGGTCCGAGCCGCCGCCCTGCACGTCGAAGCCCAGGCCCAGCCGGTTCAGCGCGATGACCGAGCACTCCAGGTGCCAGCCCGGGCGGCCCGGCCCCAGCTCGGACTCCCAGGACGGCTCGCCGTCGCGGGCGGCCCGCCACAGCAGCGCGTCCAGCGGGTGCTCCTTGCCCGCGCGGTCCGGGTCGCCGCCGCGCTCGGCGAAGAAGGCGGCCATGGTCTCGCCGTCGTAGTTCGACTCGTAGCCGAAGTGCCCGCTGGCCTGGTGGCGGAAGTAGACGTCCGGGTACTCGTCGTCGACCCGGTAGGCCGCGCCGGAGGCCAGCAGCTTGCCGACCGACTCGACGATCTCCGGGATGGACTCCACCGCGCCGACGAAGTCCGCAGGCGGCACGACCCGCAGCGCCTCCATGTCCTCGCGGAACAGCGCGGTCTCGCGCATCGCGAGCACCACCCAGTCTTCGTTGTCGCGCTCGGCGCGCTCCAGCAGCGGGTCGTCGATGTCGGTGACGTTCTGCACGTAGTGCACCTGGTGACCGTTGTCCAGCCACACCCGGTGGACCAGGTCGAACGCCAGGTAGGTGGCGGCGTGACCGAGGTGGGTGGCGTCGTACGGGGTGATGCCGCACACGTACATCCGCGCGACGGGGCCGGGCTCGGTGGGCTTGACCTCGCCCGCCGAGGTGTCGAACAGGCGCAGCGGACGTGGCGTGCCGGGCACTCGAGGCACGGGAACCGATGACCAGGGTTGCATGCTCCCGACCTTAAACGTCCCGCTCCGACCGATGCCGCCGTCCGGGGGATAGCCCGTATCACATCGTGGGAGGCGGCGGCTCCCACTTACGTCTCAGAGCGCCGGAGAACGCTTCTGGACCAATCGGATTTAGATCGTTAAACCACGCCGAATTCGATCTTGTCGAAAAGGGGTTGAAAACAGTCATATGCACACGATCAGCGGCGAGATGATCATTTAGGTGCGGTCGTTCGGCCGTACTTCCACTGAAGTGGGATCCTTATCTTAAAAAACAGCATATTCGCACGTCAGAGCAGGATGTAAGTCCTGGTCAGACGCCTCGGTCAGCGCATCTGGAGTGTCTCGATCGAAATAAGATCTTCACCCGATCGGCTGGACACGCGCATTCCGAGACGTATGATCTTCGAACTACATCGAAAGGACGAGGACGCGAATCCGGGAACCGTGATCGTCGGCTGGTCCGATGTATTCACGCTGTCCCCCGGTACGGGTGCGGACCACCGGTACCGGCGATGCGGGTGGAGGCGATCGGTGACATCGGTACGAGTGGAACGGCTCTACAAGATCTTCGGGCCGCAGCCGACGGAGCTGGTACGCCGCCTGGAGGCCGGAGCCGACCAGGACGAGATGAAAGAAGCCGGTGCCACGGCAGCGGTGGTGGACGCGTCGTTCGAGGTGACCGAGGGCGAGACGTTCGTCGTCATGGGCCTGTCCGGCTCCGGCAAGTCGACCCTGATCCGAATGCTCAACGGGCTGCTCACGCCCACCTCCGGCCGGGTGCTCGTCGACGGTGAGGACATCACCGGGATGTCGGGCAAGGCCCTGCGCACGATGCGCCAGGAGAAGATGAGCATGGTCTTCCAGCACTTCGCGCTGTTCCCGCACCGGACGGTGCTGGACAACGCCGCGTACGGGCTGAAGATCCGAGGCGCGAGCAAGACCGACCTGGTGGAACGGGCCAACGAGGCGCTGAACATGGTGGGCTTGGAGGGCTGGGGCGACCGGTACCCGCAGCAGCTCTCCGGCGGGATGCGGCAGCGCGTCGGCCTGGCGCGCGCCCTGGCCGCCCAGACCGACGTCCTGCTGATGGACGAGGCGTTCAGCGCGCTGGACCCGCTGATCAAGCGGGAGATGCAGGACCAGCTGCTCAACCTCAACGCCAAGCTGGGCAAGACGATCATCTTCATCACCCACGACCTCAACGAGGCGATGCGCCTGGGCGACCGGATCGCGATGATGCGCGCCGGCCGGATCGTCCAGATCGGCACCGCCGAGCAGATCCTGCGCGAACCGGCCGACGACTACGTGGCCAAGTTCGTCCAGGACGTCGACCGCAGCCGGGTGCTCACCGCGGCATCGCTGGCGGATCCGCAGGTCACCGCGCCGGACGACGTGGAGCCGGTGCCCGCCGACACTCCGATGAAGGAGCTGTTCCTGCGCCTGGGCGATCACCCGGACCCGGTGCCGGTGGTCGACGACGAGCGGCGCGTGCTCGGCGCGGTGACGTCCGCTGCGGTCTTCGAGGCGTTGAGCCGCGAGGCCGAGGTGCCCGCGGCGGTCAAGGAGGCCTCCGATGCGTGAAGCACTCCCCTTCCCGACCCAGTACGAACTCCCGCGCATCCCGGTCGGCGACTGGTTCGAAGCCGTCGTCGACTGGCTGAACAACAACGTCGGACCGCTGTTCAACTTCATCGACCTGGTGCTGCGCTCGGCGGTCAGCGGGTTGTCGTTCGCGCTGAACTTCCTGCCCGCGCTGGTCATGGTGCTGCTGTTCGCCGGCCTCGGCTGGTGGCTGCGCAGCTGGCGGTTCGGCCTGTTCGGCCTGATCGGCTTCGGGCTGGTGGCCAGCATGCAGGAGTTCCAGCCGGCGATGCAGACCCTGTCGTTGGTGCTGGTTGCCACCGTCATCTCGATCGCGATCGGCATCCCGCTGGGTGTGCTGATGGCGCGCAACAGCAAGGCGAGCGCGCTCCTGCGGCCGGTGCTGGACCTGATGCAGACCATGCCCGCGTTCGTCTACCTGGTCCCGGTCATCGTGTTCTTCAACATCGGTGAGGTGCCGGGCGTGGTGGCCACCGTCATCTTCTCGCTGCCGCCGGGCGTGCGGCTCACCGAACTGGGCATCCGGCAGGTGGACCACGAGGTGGTCGAGGCCGGCGAGGCGTTCGGCTCGCCGAGCCGCAAGATCCTCACCGGCATCCAGCTGCCGCTGGCCATGCCGTCGATCATGGCCGGCGTCAACCAGGTGATCATGCTGGCCCTGTCGATGGTGGTCATCGCCGGCATGGTCGGCGCCCCCGGACTGGGGTCGAACATCTACGAAGCCGTCACCCGCGTCCAGCTGTCCCAAGGTTTCGAAGCCGGACTCTCGGTGGTGATCCTGGCGGTCTACCTGGACCGGATCACCGCCGTGCTCTCGGACCGCTCGCCAGTGGCGCGTGCGGAGCGCAAAGCGGCGAAGACCGGATGAGCCCGGATCGGCAGCCGTCGCAGAAAGGCAGGTACGTATGTTGTCCAGCAGAAGATCACGGAGACTCTGCGCGCTCATCGCCGCGCTGGCCGCACTGGTCATGGTCGCCGCCGGGTGCGGTGGTCGCGGATCGCAGACCGGGCAAGAGGCCAAGTCCATCAACATCGGTTACATCGCCTGGGACGAGGACATCGCCGTCACCTACCTCTACAAGGAGCTGCTGGAGCGCAAGGGCTACACGGTCAACACGACCGAGCTGGAGGTCGGTCCGATCTACGCCGGGCTCGCCCAGGGCAACCCGGACCTCTTCCTCGACGGCTGGCTGCCGCAGACCCACGCCGACTACTGGAAGCAGTACGGCCCCAAGCTCGAGGACCTCGGCGTTTGGTACGACCAGGGCACTCTCAACATCGCGGTGCCGAAGTACATGACCGACGTCAACTCGATCGAGGACCTCAAGGGCAAGGGCCCCCAGTTCGGCGGTGTGATCACCGGAATCGACCCGGGCGCCGGGCTGACCCGCACCACGAAGGCCATGATCCCGGCCTACGGCCTGGGCGGTGAGTACCAGCTGCAGACCTCCTCGACCACGGCGATGCTGGCGTCGCTGGACAAGGCGGTCCAGGAGCAGAAGCCGATCGTGGTGACCCTCTGGCACCCGCACTGGGCCTACGCCCGCTACCCCCTGAAGGACCTGACGGACCCGAAGGGCGCGATGGGCAAGGCCGAAGAGCTGCACGCGATCGGCCGCGCCAACTTCAGCAAGGACTTCCCCGAGGTCACCGAGATGGTCAAGAAGTTCAAGCTGACCGACGACCAGCTGTCCTCGCTGGAGAACGAGATCAACAGCGCGCCGAAGGGCCAGGAGCAGGCGGCCGCCAAGAAGTGGGCCGACGCGCACCCCGATGTGATCAACTCCTTCGCCGGCAAGTGATCAACGGCTGATGAGGGCCGGTGGGCACGCCCCACCGGCCCTTTTCGCTGCCTCGAGCAGGAATCGATCTGCTTGTCACCGCGGGGCCGGCGGTTGAAGATGCAGGTGGGAGCAAGGCGATGCATTCCGGGCCCGAGGATCTCGTTCGCGCGGCTCGACGCGCGGGCGTCAGCGACGAGCGCGTGCTCACCGCGCTACGCGCAACGCCGCGCGAGGCCTTCGCACCGCTGGAAGACCGCCGCGCCGTTTACGACGACGCGCCCCTGTGGATCGGTCATGGCCAGGTCACCACGCAACCTTCGCTGTCGGCGCTGATGCTGGAAGGTCTCGCCCTCGTCGGCGACGAGCACGTTCTGGAGGTCGGCACCGGCGCGGGGTTCCAGACCGCGCTGCTCGCGGCGCTGGCCGGTGATGTGGTCAGCATCGAGTGGTGGGCGGATCTGTCCGAGCAGGCCGGGCGGGTGCTGGATGCTGAAGGCGTCGGCAACGTCGAACTGGTCGTCGGCGACGGCAGCCGAGGAGTTCCGGAGCGGGCTCCTTACGACGCGGTCCTGGTCTCGGCTGCCGCGCTGGAAGTACCCGCGGCGCTGGTCGAGCAGCTGCGTCCGGGCGGGCGCCTGGTGCAGCCCATCGGTCCGGGCGGCGATGAGCAGGTGGTGCTGTTCGAGCGCGCGGGATCGGGACTTCGGCGCATCGACGTGCTCGTGCTGGCCCGGTTCGTGCCCATGCGGAGTCGCGACCAGCAGCGCGGCTTGCGAGGTGGTGGGGGTGGCTTTTGGTTTTGTATGACGCCCACCGAAAAGAACACCCCCCGGCCCCCGCCCCCGCGGGGGAGCTGGTGGGGGATAAAAAGCGCATTTAATAA
>NZ_JBEOVY010000436.1:0-5663 GCF_040295745.1 Saccharopolyspora sp. NPDC002686 | reverse complement strand
ACGAAGATCGCCCCCGACCTCTACATCGCTTGCGGGATCAGCGGTGCGACCCAGCACTGGGTCGGCTGCATGGACGCCAAGACCATCCTGGCGATCAACACCGACCCCCAAGCCCCCATGGTCACCCGCGCCGCGTACGCGGTGATCGGCGACGTGCACGAGGTGCTCCCCGCCGTGATCGAGGAAATCGAACGACGCACCCGGACCGGCTAGTCGTCGCGCGGGTGTCGTACCGGACCGTCTCCCGAGCGATCAACGACAAGCCGGTGGTCGATCCGGATGCCGGAGAGTTGAAGTCCGCCCGGACGCTGTCCCCGGGAATCCATTGAGGACGGCTTTCCGTCACGGCTCTTCGGTTTGCGGGGCTTCCAGCAGCCGGTGGAGGAGGACGAGGAAGTGCTGGCGTTCTTCCGGGGTGAACACCGCCAGCATCTGCTCGCTGATCGCGATGACCGAGGGGGCCAACCGTTCGGCCAGTTCCCGGCCGTCGGCGGTGAGGGCGACCAGCTTGCGCCGCCGGTCGGCGTCGTCCTTGGCGAACTCGACCAGGCCCCGCCGGCGCAGCCGGTCGAGCAGGGGGGCCGCGGTGGATTTGTCCAGGTGCGCCAGCGAACCCAACGTGCCCTGGTCCATGTCGCCGTGGATGTCCAGCAGGCTGAGCACGGTGAACTGCGGACCGGTGAGATCGCGATCCACCTGCTCGTGCCACAGCCGGGTGTGCACCTGGTACAGCCGGCGCGTCAGGGGGCCGAGCCCGCCGATGGCGGCCGTCAGCACCTCGGCGACGTCTGCCTCGGATGTCACTTCCCGCCTCCTCGGTCGTGCCAGGACGTGCACGGACTATACCTCGTCAGGTCGAGTAGGACGTATACGGAATAAAAATTCGCGAGGAGTCTTGCGCGCCGTCAGGTGTGTCGTATACAACATGTACACCGCTTGTTCGAGCGAGGACTTCACAGCCGGGAACGAGGGCTGGAAGTAAGAAGGCTCGGCGGTTGCGCCAACAACCACCGAGCCGGGCAGCACCATCTGCGCACTCGTCGTTGTCGTCTACGGCCAGGTAGACGGGCGATGCGCAGCTCGTCAGACAGCGACGGTTCGACCCAGGAGTCGACTATGGCAACTGCCAGGGACAATTCTAGCAATCGAAGAACGCACACCAGCCTGCCCGTGATCGCGGGGTCGAGCCTCGCCGGGACGGCGGTGGAGTGGTACGACTTCTTCCTCTACGGGACAGCCGCCGCGCTGGTCTTCAACAAGCTCTACTTCCCGTCGGAAGATCCGCTGGTCGGCACCCTGCTCGCGTTCGCGACCTACGCGGTCGGGTTCATCGCCCGACCGCTCGGAGCCGCGGTGCTGGGGCACTACGGCGACGTCAAGGGGCGGCGCGCGACGCTGATCGCCAGCTTGGTGCTGATGGGCGTCTCGACCTTCCTCATCGCCTTCCTGCCGTCCTACGGGTCGATCGGCGTCCTCGCGCCGATCATCCTCGTCCTGCTCCGCCTGGTGCAGGGCTTCGCCCTCGGCGGCGAGTGGGGCGGAGCAGTCCTGCTGGTGTCCGAGCACGGTGATTCCACGCGTCGCGCCTTCTGGGCCGCGTGGCCGAACCTCGGTCCACCGCTGGGAAATCTCCTCGCCGCCGGTGTTCTCGCGGTGCTCAGCGGAGCAATGCCGGAAGCGGCGTTCCTGTCCTGGGGCTGGCGCATCGCGTTCGGGCTCTCGGCCCTCCTCGTGGTGATCGGCCTGGTCCTGCGGCTCTACGTCGCGGAGACGCCGCTGTTCGAGCAGGCACGTGCCGACAACGCGAATCGCCCCGCGGCGATGCCCATCGGGACTGCGGTCCGGGACCACTGGCGCCAGATCCTGCTGGCCGCGTTCACCCGCTTCGGCGAGAACGCCGGTTTCTACATCTTCTCGTTGTTCGTCATCACCTACGTCACCCAGATCAACGGCCTGGACCGAGCGGCCGGGCTGAACGCGGTGATGGTCGGCATGGTGGTGGCACTGCTGGCGATTCCGCTGTTCGCGGTCCTCGCCGACCGGATCGGCCGTCGACCCGTCTACATCGGAGCGTCGTTGGCCACGATCGCCTGGGCGTTCGCCTTCTTCGCCCTGCTCGACACCCGGAATCCGATGGCGATCGTCGTCGCGGTCGTCGGTGGACTGCTGATCTTCAGCGCGTACAGCGCGGTCATCGGCGCGTTCTTCTCGGAGCTCTTCCCCACCGAAGTCCGCTATTCAGGCGTCTCGCTGGCCTACAACCTCGCCTCCGTGCTCGCGGGCTCGTTGGCGCCGATCATCGCGATCGCCCTCTACTCGGCGTTCGGGAGCGGCTACGCGATCGCTGCCTACCTGGCGGTCATGGGGGCCATCTCCCTCGGCGCGGCACTCGTCGCCACCGAGACCCGGACCGTCGACCTGGCGAAGGTCGGTGCGGACGGCTCGGCGGTCGGCACGCCGACTGCGCCCACTCGCTGACCGAGGAGCGCTGCGGTCCGCGGGACCTGCAGGCATCCCTGCCTTCGCTCGAACTCGCTTGACGTTTTCCACACCAACACCCAGAAGGGGGCACCGCATGATCGGCGCCACCGCGGACGTTCTCACCCTCGAACCGCTGGAGTCCCGGGAACCACTGCTGTTCCGCGACTTCCACGCCCTGATCGCGGGCTACACCGGGCGGGACGAGGAAGCTGTGCGGCACCACATCGAGGAGCTCGCAGCGATCGGCGTCGCACCGCCGGAACGAGTCCCGATGTTCTACCCGGTCGCGGCGGAGAGCATCTCCACCGCCGCGAGCACACCCATCTCCGCCGCCAACACCTCCGGCGAGGTGGAACCGGTCATCGTGCGGCACAGCGGGAAGTACTTCCTCGGCATCGGATCCGACCACACCGACCGGGAAATGGAGACCATCGACATCGGGGACTCCAAACGCGCTTGCCCCAAACCGATCGGCCCGGTCGTCGTCGAGGTCCCGGACTGGGAGAGCTTCGACTGGGACCGCTGCCGGGCCCGCAGCTGGGTCGACGGCGAGCCGTACCAGGACGGCACGCTGGCGAACCTGCGCACCCCCCTGGACCTGCTGCGCATCTTCGACGAACGCACCGGTGACGACGGCGGTGACCTGATCTGCTTCGCCGGCACCCTGCCGCTGCTGACCGGCGCGTTCACCCCGGGCACCCGCTGGGACCTCGAACTGGTCCTGCCGGACGGCCGGAAGCTGACCCACACCTACCGCACGACCGAAGGGAACTGACATGCGCACCGGAGCCGAATACCTCGCTTCCCTCGACGACGGGCGCGTCGTGCTCGTCGACGGCGAGCAGGTCGACGTCACCACCCACCCCGCTTTCGCCCCGGTCGCTCGCACCATCGCCGAGCTCTTCGACATCGCCGCCGACCCGGCGAGCGGAATGCAGTACACCGCCCCGGAAACGGGCGCGGCCGCCAACCGCACCTTCGGCATCCCCCGCAGCAGGGAAGAACTTCGCTTGCGCCGAGAGGCGATCCAGACCTGGGCCCAGCACACCCACGGCTGGGTGGGGCGCAGTCCGGACCACGTCGGCACCTTCCTCGCCGCGTTCGCCGCCCATCCAGAGCTCTTCGCCGAAGGAGACCGCGACTTCTCGGCCAACGTCACCGCGTTCCACCGGCGGCTGCTGGAGGAGGACCTCTACGTCTCCTACGCGATCATCCCGCCGCAGGTCTCCCGGGCCACCACGGCCTCAGGCTGGGACGGCGACTACCTCCAGGTCGGCGTCGTGCGGGAAACCGACGAGGGCATCGTCGTGCGCGGCTCGCAGATGCTCGCGACCGGTGCGGCCATCGCCGACGAGATCTTCGTGTCGTGCATCAAACCGCTCGGCCCGGACGACCAGGACTTCGCCATCGGCTTCGTGGTGCCCACTGCCGCACCGGGGCTCAAGCTGTACTGCCGGCGCCCGTACGCGCCCGCCGCGACCAGTTCCTTCGACTACCCGCTGACCAGCCGCTTCGACGAGCCCGACGCGCTGGTCGTGTTCGACGACGTGCTGATCCCGTGGGACCGCGTCTTCGTCAACCGGGACACCGCCGGTGTCCGGCGCCAGTTCTTCGACACCGGGGCGCACGCGCTGGGCAACTGGCAGGCGCAGATCCGGTTCGCCACCAAGCTGAAGTTCATCGCCGGCGTGGCGCGGCGGGTCACCCAGGTCAACGGCGTGGACAAGATCCCCAGCGTGCAGGAGAAGCTGGGGGAGCTGGCGGCGCTGGTCTCCGGGGTCGAATCGGCGGTGCTGGCCGCCGAGTACACCGCGGAACCGGACGAGGCCGGGGTCTGGTTGCCGGGCAAACGCGCGCTCTACGGCTCGATGGGGCTGCAGTCGGAGACCTACCCGCGCGTGCTGGCCATCCTGCGCGACCTCGTCGGCGGCGGAGTGTTGCAGCTGCCGTCCAGCGTCCGCGATCTCACGAGCCCGGTGACCGCCGGCGACGTCGCGCACTACGTGCAATCACCGGGCGTGCCATCGGAAGAACGCGTGAAGTTGTTCAAACTCGCCTGGGACATCATCGGTTCCGAGTTCGCCGGTCGGCACCAGCAGTACGAGATGTTCTACGCCGGAGCGCCGTTCGTGGTCAAAGGCGCTTACAGCTACCGGAACTACGGATACGAAGAGGTGTTGCACGACGTCGAGCAGTTCCTGAACTCCTACAAGATCGAAACGGCTTGAGAGGTCATCATGGCGAAGCCCGAGTACGAATTCTTCCCGGCCAGCGACGTCGAGTACACCGTCTGCCCCGGCGACGACCCGAAGATCACCGAGCGGATCCTGTCCAAGGACCCGGAATCCGGCGTGGCCAGCCGCATCCTGCGCTACGAACCCGGTGCCGACTCGACCCCGATGGGCGTGCAGAAGCACGACTTCTGGGAAGAGGTGTACATCCTGGAAGGTTCGTTCACCGACCTGAGCCTCGGCGAGACGTTCACCGCCGGCATGTACGCCTGCCGTCCGCCGGGCATGCCGCACGGTCCGTGGCGCACGGACGAAGGCGTGGTCACCTTCGAAGTCCGCTACCGCAGCGAGTAGGCCGGCCATGGCACTTCCAGCGTTCCAAGCGGCGAACGCGGCCGACATGCGCCGCAGCATGGGCCGCTTCACCACCGGCGTGGCCATCGTGACCAGCGGGGTGGGGGACAGCGCCTGCGGCATGACGATCAGCTCGCTGACGTCGATCTGCCTGGATCCGGCCATCTTGCTGGTTTCGCTCACCGAAGGTGCGCGGACCACCGGCATGGTGGCCGATACCGGGCGGTTCGCCGTCTCGATCCTCGCCGCGCGCCAAGAGGCGATCGCGCGCCGGTTCGCCACCCGCGGTGGCGCCCGGTTCGAAGGTCTGGACTGCGAGTACGGCGAGTACGGGGTGCCGATGATCGAGGACGCCCTGGTGCAGGCCGAATGCGATGTCCACAGTGCACACCAGGTCGGGGATCACGCGGTGTTCTACGGGCTGGTGCGCAACCTCCGATGCCGGGAAGGCACTGGCCTGGCGTTCTACTCCGGGCGGTTCGGCGACTTCCACGACTTCGGACACGACGAGATGCCCTGGATGTTCTGACCAGACCCCACTGGAGGTGGCGCCGTCGACACTGTTCCTGGCCAGCTTCGGGTTCAACTTCCTGCTGT
>NZ_JBEOVY010000435.1:0-5698 GCF_040295745.1 Saccharopolyspora sp. NPDC002686 | reverse complement strand
CCGACGGCGAGCTGGCGGGCTACCGCGCGGAGAAGGTCTTCCACGCGCTCGCCGACCCGGTGGCGGCGCTGGCCGAGGCCAGGCGCGTGCTGGCGCCGGGCGGGCGCATCGTGCTGCTCGGCCAGGACTGGGACGGCATCCTGATCGACTCCGACGACATCGCGGCCACCCGCGCGGCGGTGCAGGCCCGGTCGAGCACCCTCCCCAGCCCGCGCGTCGCACGGCAGTACCGGAACCTGTTGCTGGACAGCGGTTTTCGCGATGTCACCGTCGAGGCCCACATCGGCGTGCTCACCGACGACGTCGTCCTGCCGCTGCTGATCGGACTGGCCGAAACCGCCCGCGAGGTCGGCGCGCTCACCGACGCCCAGGCGCAGGCGTGGACCGCCGAGCAGTGCCGCCGAGCCGAGACCGACCGGCTCAGCTGCGCCATCCCGATCTTCGTCGCCGCCGGCACCAACCCGTGACGAAGCGAAGGGCGCCTCCGACCACGCGGAGGCGCCCTTCGGACAACGCTCGATCAGGCCTGCGGGAGGGCCTCCAGGCGGCCCTTGATGCGGTCGATCTCGATCTGCGCCGTCTCGCGGCGGGCCTTGATCTTGTCGACCACCTCGGCCGGGGCCTTGTCCAGGAACGCCGGGTTGTTCAGCTTCTTGTCCGTCCCGGTCAGCTCCTTCTCGGCCGCCGCCAGGTCCTTCTCCAGGCGCTTGCGCTCGGCGGCGATGTCCACCGCACCGGACAGGTCCAGCTCCACCGCCACGTTGCCGCCGGCCAGGCCGACCTCGATGGACGCCGAGGAGGTGAAGCCGTCGGCCGGCTCGGTGATCCGGGCCAGCGACCGCACCGCGGGCACGTGGTCGGACAGGCCGAGCTCGTCGACGCCGCCGAGCTTGGCCGCCACCCGCTGCCCCGGCTTGAGGCCCTGGTCGGACCGGAAGCGCCGGATCTCGGTGATCAGCTTCTGCACCGCGGTGATCCGCTGCGCGGCCGCCTCGTCGGCCGCCGCGCCGCCGGCCTGCGGCCACTCCGCGATGACCACCGACTCGCGGCCGGTCAGCGCGGTCCACAGCGTCTCGGTGATGAACGGGATCGTCGGGTGCAGCAGGCGCAGCAGCACGTCGAGGACGTGGCCGAGCACCTCGCGGGTCCGCTCCGCCCGGTCGCCGCCGGCGTCCAGCTGGACCTTGGACAGCTCCAGGTACCAGTCGCAGAACTCGTCCCAGGTGAAGTGGTAGAGCGCCTCGGTGGCCTTGGCGAACTGGAAGTCCTCCAGCAGCGCGTCCACATCGGACACCAGCTGGTCGGCGCGGTCCAGGATCCACCGGTCGGCGTCGGTGAGCTCGTCGCGGTCGGCCAACCGCTCCGGCACCTTGGCACCGTTCATCATGGCGAACTTGGTGGCGTTGAACAGCTTCGTGCAGAAGCTGCGCGACGCCGCCACCCACTCCTCGCTGATCGGCGAGTCGGTGCCCGGGTTGGCGCCGCGGGCCAGCGTGAAGCGCAACGCGTCGGTGCCGTAGGTGTCCATCCACTCCAGCGGGTCCACCGTGTTGCCCGCCGACTTGGACATCTTCTTGCCGTGCGCGTCGCGGACCATGCCGTGCAGCGCGATCGTCTTGAACGGCGCGACGCCGTCCATCGCGTACAGGCCCATCATCATCATCCGGGCGACCCAGAAGAAGAGGATGTCGTAGCCGGTGACCAGCACGCTGGTCGGGTAGAACTTGCGCAGGTCCGCGGTGTCGTCCGGCCAGCCCATCGTGGAGAACGGCCACAGGCCCGAGGAGAACCAGGTGTCCAGCACGTCCTCGTCCTGGTGCCAGCCCTCGCCCGACGGCGGTTCCTCGTCCGGCCCGACGCACACGACCTCGCCGTTCGGGCCGTACCAGATCGGGATCCGGTGGCCCCACCACAGCTGCCGCGAGATGGCCCAGTCGTGCAGGTTGTCGACCCAGTCGAAGTAGCGCTTCGACATCTCCGGCGGGTGGATGGCCACCTGGCCGTCGCGGACCGCGTCACCGGCCGCCTTGGCCAGCGGACCGACCTTGACGAACCACTGCAGCGACAGGCGCGGCTCGATCGGCTCCTTCGACCGGGAGCTGTGCCCGACGCTGTGCCGGTACGGGCGCTTCTCCTCGACGATCCGGTCCTGCTCGCGCAGGGCCTCGCGGACGGCGACCCGCGCTTCGAAGCGGTCCATGCCGTCGAACTGCGTGCCGGTGTGGGCGATGCGGCCCTGCTCGTCCATGATCGTCAGCATCGGCAGGTCGTGCCGCTTGCCGATCTCGAAGTCGTTCGGGTCGTGCGCCGGGGTCACCTTGACCGCGCCGGTGCCGAACTCCGGGTCGACGTGCTCGTCCGTCACGACCGGGATCTTGCGGCCGGTCAGCGGCAGCTCGACCTCGGTGCCGACCAGGTGCCGGTAGCGCTCGTCGTCCGGGTGCACTGCGATGGCGGTGTCGCCGAGCATCGTCTCGATCCGGGTGGTGGCCACCACGACCGAGCTGTCCCCGTCGCCGTAGCGCATGGAGACGAGCTCGCCGTCGATCTCCTTGTGCTCCACCTCGATGTCGCTGATCGCCGAGCGCATCTCCGGCGACCAGTTCACCAGGCGCTCGGCCCGGTAGATCAGACCGTCGTCGTAGAGCTTCTTGAAGATCGTCTGCACCGCGCGGGACAGGCCCTCGTCCATGGTGAAGCGCTCGCGCGTCCAGTCGACGCTGTCGCCGAGGCGCTTCATCTGGTCCAGGATCGCGCCGCCGTGCTTCTCCTTCCACTGCCACACCCGGTCCAGGAAGCCCTCCCGGCCGAGGTCGCGGTGGTCGATGCCCTCGTCGCGGAGCTGCCGCTCGACCAGCGCCTGGACCGCGATGCTGGCGTGGTCCATGCCCGGCAGCCACAGCGCTTCGTAGCCCTGCATCCGGCGGCGCCGGGTGAGGATGTCCATCTGGGTGTGCTCGTAGGCGTGCCCGATGTGCAGGCTGCCGGTGACGTTCGGCGGCGGGATGACGATGGAGAACGGCGGCTTGTCGCTGTTCGCGTCGGCGGTGAAGTACTCGGCGTCTACCCAGCGCTGGTACAGCTCGGCCTCTACGTCGGCTGGATTCCAGGACGACGGAAGTTCACGTTGCTGAGCGGCATGGGTCTGTGTCACGGGGTGGATTCTACGAGGCCCTGTTCAGCGGTTTTCCCGGGCATCGCCCGGGCCGCGACGGGCTCCGCGGTGAAGCTCGACACCCCTGGTCGTTGCCTCGCCGCGCGCGGTATCGCAGGCTAGGCGCATGTCGCGTGGAGCCCCTGAGCAGGACATCGACGAGAACGGCCTCCGGGTCGGCGAGCCCGGCCACGCCGCGGCCGGGGTCAAGGGAGTGCTGGTCTCGCTGCAGCGCAGCGTCGAGCAGATGGGCGTGGCCCGCACGGCGCGCACGTTGCCGCTGCTCAACCAGCGGGACGGCTTCGACTGCCCGGGTTGCGCGTGGCCGGATCCGCGCGCAGAGGAGGGCGACAAGCGCAAGATCGCCGAGTTCTGCGAGAACGGCGCGAAGGCGGTCGCCGAGGAGGCCACCACGCGGCGCGTCGGACCGGAGTTCTTCGCCCGCCACTCGGTGGCCGAGCTGACCGAGCGCACCGACTACTGGCTGGGCCAGCAGGGGCGGCTCACGCACCCGATGATCCTGCGCGACGGCGACACCCATTACCGCCCGATCGAGTGGTCCGAGGCGTTCCGGGTGATCGCCGACGGCCTGCGCGAGCTCGACTCGCCGGACGAGGCGGCGTTCTACACCTCGGGCCGCACCAGCAACGAGGCCGCGTTCCTCTACCAGCTGCTGGTGCGCAGCTTCGGCACGAACAACCTGCCGGACTGCTCGAACATGTGCCACGAGTCGTCCGGGTCGGCGCTGACCGAGACCATCGGCATCGGCAAGGGCTCGGTGTCGCTGTCCGATGTGGAGCACGCCGATCTGGTGCTGGTGGTGGGCCAGAACCCGGGCACCAACCACCCGCGGATGCTGTCGTCGCTGGAGAAGGTCAAGAAGCGCGGCGGGCGGATCATCGCGGTCAACCCGCTGCCGGAGACCGGGCTGATGCGGTTCAAGAACCCGCAGAACGCGCGCGGCGTGGTCGGTGACGGCACCCGGCTGGCCGACGAGTTCGCGCAGATCCGCCTCGGCGGCGACCTGGCGCTGTTCAAGGCGCTCAACGCGCTGGTGCTCAAGGCGGGCGCGGTGGACCGGGACTTCGTCGACGGCTGGACGCACGGCTTCGACGAGTTCGCCGAGCAGGCCACCGAGGTCGACTGGGATGCCACCGCGCTGGCCACCGGGCTGGAGCGGGAGCAGATCGAGCGGATCGCCGAGATGGTGATCCGCTCGCAGCGCACCGTGGCCTGCTGGGCGATGGGCCTGACCCAGCACAAGCAGGGCGTGGCGACGATCCGCGAGATCGTCAACCTCCTGCTGCTGCGCGGGATGATCGGCAAGCCCGGCGCCGGCGTGTGCCCGGTGCGCGGCCACTCCAACGTGCAAGGCGACCGCACGATGGGCATCTGGGAGAAGATGCCGGAGAAGTTCCTGGCCGCGCTGGAGTCCGAGTTCGGCGTGCCGGTACCGCGGCAGCACGGTCTGGACACGGTGGACACCATCCGCGCCATGCGGTCCGGGCGGGTCAAGGCCTTCATCGGGATGGGCGGCAACTTCGTCTCGGCGACGCCGGACACCGACGCCACGATCCGGGCCCTGCGCGACTGCGACCTGACGGTGCAGGTGTCGACCAAGCTCAACCGCTCGCACGTGACGCCGGGCCGCACGGCGCTGATCCTGCCGACGCTCGGCCGCACCGAGCGCGACGTGCAGGCCGGCGGCGAGCAGTTCGTGACCGTCGAGGACTCGATGTCGGTGGTGCACCGCTCGCGCGGTCGGCTCGCCCCGGCCTCGGACCAGCTGATCTCCGAGGTGGCGATCATCTGCCGGCTGGCCCGCGAACTGCTCGGCCCAGAGCACCCGGTGCGGTGGGAGTCCTTCGAGCGCGACTACGACGTGATCCGCGACCACATCGCGAACGTGGTGCCGGGCTGCACCGACTACAACCGCAAGGTCCGCGAACCGGACGGCTTCGTGCTGCCGCACCCGCCGCGCGACAGCCGCACCTTCCCCACCGCGACGGGCAAGGCGAACTTCTCGGTGAACGTCCCGGAACCCATCGAGGTCCCGCCCGGACGCCTGCTGCTGCAAACCCTGCGCAGCCACGACCAGTACAACACCACGATCTACGGCCTGTCCGACCGCTACCGAGGAGTCGAGGACGGCCGCCGAGTGGTCCTGGTCCACCCGGACGACATCGCGGAACTCGGCTTCGCAGCAGGAGATCTGGTCGACGTGATCTCCGAGTGGCAGGGTGAGGAAGGCCTGGAGGCGCGCCGAGCGGACCGCTTCCGCATCGTCGCCTACCCGACGGCCCGGGGCTGCGCAGCGGCCTACTACCCGGAGGCCAACCCCCTGGTCCCGCTGAACTCGGTGGCGGAGAAGTCCAACACCCCGGTGTCGAAGGCAGTCATCATCCGCCTCGAACGCGCCTGACCCGATCCCGGTTCCGCCGCTCAGAACCGAATCCAAGCGGCGGAACCGGGATGTGCTCCTCCCTCCTCCCCGCGTCGGTGAATAGCGAGGACAGCCGTGTCGAAGAGCCGGTAAGCAGACCG
>NZ_JBEOVY010000434.1:0-5708 GCF_040295745.1 Saccharopolyspora sp. NPDC002686 | reverse complement strand
ACGGGGGGGCCCTAATTTTCAATTGAAACTGCGGCCCCGTCGGTCAGGTGCCGGGATCAGGCGGAGAGGACTCCGGCGACGTCGCCTCGGGCGTCGGCCCGGAGGATCGGGGCCGTGGCGGTGAGGTCGTGGACCGCTGCGACGGAGTCCGCGTCCACGGAATCGGCGTCGGTGACGACCGCAGCGGCCTCGAGGCCCTCCGCGCCGCTGGAGACTGCGGCGGCGACTGCCGCCTGCAGCGCCGTGAGGCGCAGGGACGGGAGGGCGACCGTGGTGGCCGCGTAGGTCCGGCCGTCGGTGTCGCGGACCGCCGCGCCCTCGGCGGCGCCGTTGCGGGCGCGGGACGACCTGGCGAGGGTGACGATCTTGGCGTCCTCCGGGTCGATCTGCTGCGGTGCTGCCGCTTCCACGTGCTCAGCCACGGGTGTTGCTTCCCTCCTGGTCAGCACCGCGCAGCGGTGCTTGGTCGGTGTTCGCCGGGCGGACCAGCAGCGCGTTGATGCGGATCCGTCCCCGGTGGTCCTTGCCGCCCTCGGCGCGCAGCTTCAGCCCGGCGATCTCGGCTTCCGCGCCCGGCAGCGGAACCCGGCCGAGGCGCTGCGCCAGCAGACCGCCGACCGTCTCCACGTCGGAGTCGTCGAGCTCCACGCCGAACAGCTCGCCGAGGTCCTCCACCGGCAGCCGCGAGCTGACCCGGACCGTGCCGTCCTCGAGCCTCTCGATCGGCCGGTGCTCCTCCAGGTCGGACTCGTCGGTGATCTCGCCGACGATCTCCTCGATGATGTCCTCGATGGTCAGCAGCCCGGCGGTGCCGCCGTACTCGTCGACGGCGATGGCCAGGTGGCTGCGGGACAGCTGCATCTCGCGCAGCAGCTCGTCCACCCGCTTGGTGTCGGGCACGAAGCTCGCCGGGCGCATCAGCTCGGACACCGGCGGACCGGCCTCGTCGCGCGCGGTCAGCACCGCACCGGTGAGGTCCTTGACGGTCACCACGCCGACGATGTCGTCGACGCTCTCACCGATCACCGGAATCCGGGAGAACCCGGAGCGCAGGCACAGCGCCAGCCCCTGCCGGGAGGACTTGGTCTGCTCGATCCAGATGATCTCCGGACGCGGCACCATGACCTCGCGGGCCAGCGTGTCCCCGAGCTCGAAGACCGAGTGGATCATCTCCCGCTCGTCGGCGGCCACCACGCCGCGCTCCCCCGCCAGGTCCACCAGCTCGCGCAGCTCCACCTCGGTGGAGAACGGTCCCTCGCGGAACCCCTTGCCGGGGGTGATCATGTTGCCGATCAGGATCAGCAGCCGGGTCAGCGGGTTGAGCAGCCGGGCCAGCACCCGCACCGGCGCGGCCACCTTCAGCCCGATGCCGTAGGGGTGCTGCCGACCGAGCGTGCGCGGGCCGACGCCGACCAGCACGTACGAGGCCACCAGCATGACCAGACCGGCGATCACCACCGCCCAGGCCTCGGAGTTCGCCAGCCGCAGCGCGACCACCGTGACCAGCACGGTGGCGCCCAGCTCGCAGGCCAGCCTCAGCAGCAGGAGCAGGTTGACGTGCCGGGGCCGGTCGGCGAGCAGCAGCGCGAACTGCTTCGCACCGCTCCGGCCTTCGCGCACCAGCTCGTCGACGCGCGCGCGGGAGGCCACCGTGACGGCGGACTCCGAGGCCGCGAACACCCCGGCGGCCAGCACCAGCAGCACTGCCGTGATCAAGAACGCGGTGGAATCGGCCAATTCCAACGCCGACTCCCTCAGTTGGCAGGCGCCGGGCCGCCCTGAGGCGGCTCCGACTCGTCCAGACCGACCGCGCCCAGCACGCGGTCGTCGGCGCTGCGCTGCGCCTCCGCGCGCTCGGCCTCGGCGCGCGCCTCGCGGAACTCGGCGAGGATGCGGTTCTGCAGGCCGAACATCTCCCGCTCCTCCTCCGGCTCGGCGTGGTCGTAGCCGAGGAGGTGCAGCACGCCGTGCACGGTCAGCAGGTGCAGCTCGTCGAGCATGCTGTGCCCGGCCTTGCGGGCCTGGTCGCGGGCGAACGCCGGGCAGAGCACGATGTCGCCCAGCAGCGCCGGGCCCGCTCCGGCCGAGTCGGGCCGGCGGGCCGAGTCGTACTCGTCCATCGGGAACGACATCACGTCGGTGGGGCCGGGCAGGTCCATCCACCGCTCGTGCAGGTCGGCCATCACGTCGAGCTCCACCAGCACGATGGACAGCTCGGCGAGCTGGCTGACGCTCATCTTGTCCAGTGCGAAGCGCGCGGCCGAGACGATGGTCGCCTCGGGCACTGCGACGCCGGATTCGTTGGCGATCTCGATGCTCATGCTCGTCCTCGTCGCTGCCCGTTGCGTCGACCGTGGCGGTCGTGCGGTTCTGCGTCTTCCAATGCGTGCCAGCGGTCGTACGCGTTGACGATGTCGGTCACCAGCCGGTGCCGCACCACGTCGTGGCTGTCCAGCTGGGCGAAGTGCACGTCGTCGACACCGCCCAGGATCTCCTGGACGACCTTCAGCCCGCTGCGCTGCCCGCCGGGCAGGTCGATCTGGGTGACGTCCCCGGTGACCACGATCTTGGAGCCGAAGCCCAGCCGGGTCAGGAACATCTTCATCTGCTCGGGCGTGGTGTTCTGCGCCTCGTCGAGGATGATGAACGCGTCGTTGAGGGTGCGGCCGCGCATGTAGGCCAGCGGGGCGATCTCGATGGTCCCGGCCTGCGTCAGCCGCGGCACCGACTCCGGGTCGACCATGTCGTGCAGCGCGTCGTACAGCGGCCGCAGGTACGGGTCGATCTTCTCGTAGAGGGTGCCCGGCAGGAAGCCGAGCCGTTCACCGGCCTCGACCGCGGGACGGGTCAGGATGATCCGGTTGACCTGCTTGGCCTGCAGCGCCTGCACGGCCTTGGCCATCGCCAGGTACGTCTTGCCGGTACCGGCCGGGCCGATGCCGAACACCACGGTGTGGTGGTCGATGGCGTCGACGTAGCGCTTCTGGTTCAGCGTCTTGGGGCGGATGGTCCGGCCGCGCCGCGACACGATGTCCAGGCTCAGCACGTCGGCAGGCGACTCGTTGTGGTCCGCCGAGAGCATCCCGACGCTGCGCCGGACGACGTCCGGGGTCAGCGGTCCGCCCTTGCCGATCAACGCGATGAGCTCGGCGAACACCCGCTCCGCGAACGCCACCTCGGCGGGGTCACCGGACAGCGTCACCTCGTTGCCCCGAACGTGGACATCGGCGGTGAGCAGGTCTTCGACGACCCGCAGGTTCTGGTCGCGGGATCCGACCAGCGTCAGGACGACGTCGTCGGGAACGGTCACCTTGGACTGCGCCGTCGCGGTCTGGGCTGTTGCCGTCTGGGGTGGTTCTCCGGACTGGGCGGCAGCGCCACCCGCTGCAATACCGGCCACGTGTGTTCGGGCCTGCCTTCTGCGCTCTCCGCGCGGGTCGTTCGGTCAGTTCTGCCTGGCACCGATGGTAGTCCACGCGACAATCGAATTGCCGCAGTCACCGCCCGCGAACGACGTGGATCACGCGAGGCGGAAGTGGCGGCGCGGCTCCCGGCCGCACCACCACCGGGGCGAGCCGCTCAGCCCTTGAGCGGACCGCCGGTCAGGCCGCCGAGGGGCTCGCCGCCGAGCAGGTGCAGGTGGACGTGGAAGATCGTCTGGCCGGCGTCGGCGTTGGTGTTGAACAGCAGCCGGTAGCCGGATTCCTCGATGCCCTCCTGCGCGGCGATCTCGCGGGCCGTGGTGATCAGCTCGGCGAGCAGCTCCGGGTCCGCGGCGGCCAGTTCGGCAGCGTTGCGGTAGCGCTTCTTGGGCACCACCAGCACGTGCGTGGGCGCCTGCGGGTTGATGTCGCGGATGGCGATGACCCGCTCGTTCTCCCGCACGACGTCAGCGGGGATCTCGCGCTCGATGATCCGCAGGAACAGGGAATCCATGTCGCTCATGCCGGAAGACTAAGGGGTGCCGGCCCCGCCGCGGGTGGCGGTCGATGCCCGCACGCTGCGCCGCAATCGGGTCTGGGGGGATTCCCGTTTGCGGCGCAGCTCTCGCCGGACCGAGGGGGGAGGTGTCCGGCGAGTGCTGGGCTCCGATGCCCCGTGCGGCACCGGTCGCGGCTGAGCCGCGATATCCACTTCCGCCACCGAGCGTAGCGTCCCATCAACCGTTCGCGCTACGCGCGTCGCTGAACTTTTTGATCTTCTTCGCGCACAGTCACACCCCGAGCGCCGCGGCGCCACCAGCCGGGCGCACTGGTCGATCCCGCCGAACACGAAAGGGCGCTAGAGCTCCGTGTCGCCGAAGTGCTCCAGCAGGGTGCGCAGCAGGCCGGAGAGCTGTTCGTACTGCTCTTCGCCCAGCTCCGGCAGCAGGCGCGCCTCGTTGGCCAGGTGCAGGCCGAAGATCTCGTCGACGATCCGGTTCCCCTCGTCGGTCAACCGGATCCGCACGGAGCGCCGGTCGACGTCGTCGCGAACCCGCTCGACCCACCCCTTGGACTCCAGGCGGTCGATGCGGTTCGTGATCGCGCCGGAGGTCACCATCATCGCCTTGAGCAGCGCTCCCGCGGTCAGCTCGTAGGGCTCGCCCGACCGCCGGAGCGTCGTGAGCACGTCGAACTCCCACGTCTCGATGCCGTGCGCGGAGTTGAACTTCTTGAGCTCGCGTTCGAGCACCCGGTTGAGCCGCTGCACGCGTCCGACGATGCCGACCGGCCACAGGTCGGCGTCCAGATCGGGGCGCTCCCGCCGCCAGCGCCGCTGGATCTCGTCCACCGCGTCGGCCATTCGTCCTCCAGGTAGCTCAGCAGTCAGCGCTGTTCGACGTTGTCTCAACATTGAGATTATCGACCGGGAGGAGCCGCGACGACCCCAGGTGCGCGAAATGACCGCCGGTACCTCTAGCTCCAGCGGTCGGTGCGGACGCCTAGGGCGCCGAGCGCGACGGCCGCGGCGGTGGACGCTCGGAGGACCGTCGGGCCGAGGCGACCTACGTGGGCCCCGGCGTCGGTGAGGGTTGCGAGTTCTTCGCCGGTGATGCCGCCTTCCGGACCCACCACCAGGATCAGCTCACCGGAATCGGGGAGATCGGCGGAGGCCAGCGACTCGGTCGCCGATTCGTGCAGCACCAGGGTCGCGTCGGCACCGCTGACCAGCCCAGCGAGCTGCTTGGTGCTCACCGGCTCGTCCACCTGCGGCGTCCACGCCCGCCGCGCCTGCTTCGCGGCCTGCTCAGCGGTGCTCCGCCAGCGCGCCAGCGCCTTCGCCCCCCGCGGGCCGTCGTCCCACTTCGCCACGCAGCGCGAAGCGCGCCACGGCACGACCGCGTCGACCCCGGCCTCGGTCGCCAGCTCCACCGCGAGCTCGCCGCGATCGCCCTTCACCAGGGCTTGCGCGAGCCGCACGCGCAGCGCGGGCTGCGGTTCCCGCCAGGTTTCGGCGACCGCGAGCTCCAGGGAGTCCTTGGCGGCGGCCACCACCTCGCAGCGGGCCATGCCGCCCGCGCGGTCGGAGAGCAGCAGGTGCTCGCCCACCCGGAGCCGGCGCACGGTGGCCGCGTGCTTGCCCTCCGGACCGTCCAACGTCGTCGGCCCGACAGCGGGCAGCTGCTCGACGGTGAACACCGCCCACCACACGCCCGAGGACAGGAAGACCAGGCGCACCGCACCGTCCGCGTCCATGCCGAACGAGTCGTGGAACAGGTAGATCAC
>NZ_JBEOVY010000433.1:0-5728 GCF_040295745.1 Saccharopolyspora sp. NPDC002686 | reverse complement strand
GTCCACGGCTACCCCAGCGGCGGCCCGGACGACTGGCTGGGTCCCGGCGGCGCGATCCAAACGCTGCAAGCGCTCTCCGACACGCGCACCACGCCCCCGATGATCATCGTCGCGGTCGACGCCACCGCGGGCACCGGCACCGACTGGGAGTGCCTGAACGTCCCCGGCGGCCCGCAGCTGGAGACGTACTTGACCAGCACCGTGCCGCGCGAGGTGGACGCCCGGTTCCGCACCTTGCCCGATCGCGGCGACCGGGCGATCGGCGGCATGAGCGGTGGCGCGTTCTGCGCGCTGAACCTGGGCCTGCGCAACCAGGGCACCTACTCGGCCGTCCTGGCCAGCGAACCGTACGACGACCCGGGCACCGACCTGCTCGCCGGGCACCCGGACCTGCAGCGCGCCAACTCCCCGCGCGAGTACCTGCCCACGTTGCAGGTACCGCAGCCGTTCGCGGTGATGCTGCACGCCGGTGTCGTCGCGCACAGCGACGTCGACCTGTCGTACCGGCTGGCCGACCAGCTCGCCGCCCGCGGCGTCGACGTCGCGGTCCGCGCTGAACCGGGCGAATGGCACACCTGGCGCACGGCCCGCATCGGGCTGCCCTACCTGCTGACCTTCGCCGCCCAGCACTTCACCGGCGACCAGCCACCGAAGCAGCGCTGACCGTCGGTCCTGTCGTCTACCCTCTCAGACCCCGAGCTCTGGGAGGGCAGATGAGCACGCTCGACGACTTCCGGCGCATGGTGCTGGCCATGCCCGACGTCACCGAAGGAACCCACTTCCGGATGCCCGCGTTCGCCGTCCGCGGCAAGAACTTCGCCTCCATCGACAAGACCGGCCACGCGATGCTCTCCCTCGGCGGGGACGACGTGGCGGGCGCGGTCGGCGAAGGCGTCGAGCCGGTGCGACGGTCCGACAAGCCGATCGGCATCCGCATCGACCTCGCCCTGGTCTCCCCCGAGCGACTGGCCGAGCTGGTCGAGCTCGCCTGGCAGCACCGCCGCCGGTGACTCACCCGCGCGGCTTGACCAGCGGGAACGCCAAGGTCTCGCGGATCGATGCGCCGGTGAGCAGCATGACCAGCCGGTCCAGCCCCAACCCCAACCCGCCCGTCGGCGGCATCCCGTAGGCCAGCGCGGCGAGGAAGTCCTCGTCGAGCTCCATCGCCTCCGGGTCGCCACCGGAGGCCAGCAGGGACTGCTCGGTGAGCCGGCGGCGCTGCTCGACGGGGTCGACGAGCTCGGAGTAGCCGGTGCCCAGTTCGGTGCCGAACGCGACCAGGTCCCAGCGTTCGGCGAGCCTCGGGTCGTCGCGGTGCGGGCGGGTCAGCGGCGAGACCTCGGCGGGGAAGTCCGAGTAGAAGGTCGGCGTCGTCGTGCGCGCCTCCACGAGGCGCTCGTACATCTCCAGCAGCACCGCCCCGCGGCTCCAGTGCTGTTGGTAGGGCACGGACGCGGCGTCGCAGAGCTGCCGCAGGCGCGGCAAGTCCGTGTCGACCGTGACCTCCTCCCCCAAGGCCTGCGACACCGCGTCGTTGACCGTCACCACCGGCCAGTCACCGCTCAGGTCGCACCCGCCGGCTTCGGGCGCCCCGTTCGCGGCGATCGCGGCCGCCTGCACCAGGTTCTGGCACAGCTCCCGGATCGTCGTGTAGTCGCCGTAGGCCTGGTACGCCTCGAGCATGGTGAATTCCGGGTTGTGCTTGTGCGATACGCCCTCGTTCCGGAAGTTGCGGCCGATCTCGAACAGCCGCTCCACACCGCCCACGCACAGCCGCTTCAGGTACAGCTCCGGGGCGATCCGCAGGTACAGGCGCATGTCGTAGGCGTTGATGTGCGTGGTGAACGGCCGGGCGTTGGCTCCGCCGTGCACCGGCTGCAGGATCGGCGTCTCCACCTCGAGGAAGTCCTCGTCCAGCAGCGTTTGCCGCACCGCCTGCACCGCCTTGCTGCGGGCCCGCAAGGCGGCTCGGGCTTCCGGGCGGACGATCAGGTCGACGTGGCGCTGCCGGACCCGGGCCTCGGGGTCGACGAGTCCGCGCCGCTTGTCGGGCAGCGGGTGCAGGCACTTCGCGGCCAGCTGCCAGTCGGTGGCCAGGATCGAGATCTCCCCCTTGCGGGAGGTGGCGATCTCGCCGGTCACCGACACCTGGTCACCGATGTCCACCTGCTGCCGCCAGCTCCGCTGCAGCTCCGCGCCGGACTGCTCGGCGGTGAGCATCACCTGCAGGTCACCGGAGAAGTCGCGCAACGTCGCGAAGCACACGCCGCCGTGGTCGCGCACCAGCACCACGCGCCCGGCCACCGACGTGCTCTCGCCGGTCCGCGAATCCGGCAGCAGCCCCCGGTGCCGCTCGACGACGTCCTGGCAGCGTTCCGCCCGCGCCACCGCGACCGGGTAGGGATCGACACCAGCGTCGCGCAGGGCCACCAGCTTGTCCTGCCTGACCTGCTGCTGCTCCTCGGTGTGCTCCCGCTCGGCAGGTTCGGCGCCCGGGACGGGCAGCGGCACCGAGGAGTCCGATGTGGACGTCTGCCGGGGCGCCGGGAGGAATCCCTCCGCCGCGGCCGATGCGATGCCCACGCGCGCCAGGTCACGGCGCTCGGCGAACGCGACGTAGCGCGGGAACCAGTGCGGCCGGTACTTGACGTTGGACCGGTACAGCGATTCGAGCTGCCACCACCGGGAGAAGAACAGCAGCAAGCCCCGCCAGGCCCGCAGCACCGGCCCGGCACCGATCCGCGCGCCCTCCTCGAACGCGGCGCGGAACATCGCGAAGTTCAGCGAGATCCGCTCCACGCCGAGCCGCGGCGCGGCCTGCACCAGCGCGTTGACCATGAACTCGACCACGCCGTTGTCCGCGTCGCGGTCGCGCCGCATGAGGTCCAGCGACAGCCCGCCGCGCCCCCACGGCACCAGCGACAGCAGCGCGACCGTCTCGCCGTCGTCGGTCACCGCTTCGACGAGCACGCACTCCCCGTCCTGCGGGTCGCCGAGCCGTCCGAGCGCCATGGAGAAGCCGCGCTCGGTGTCGGTGTCGCGCCAGGCCTCGGCCAGCCGCGCGACCTCGGCCATCTCCGGCTCGGGCACCTCGCGGTGCCGCCGCACGCGGGCGGTGTGCCCGGCGCGGTGCACCCGGTTCACCGCCTGCCGCACCGGCCGCATGTCCCGGCCGTCGAGGTCGAACTCGCCGGTGTGCAGGATCGCTTCGTCGCCGAGCTGCAGGACCTTCATGCCGGCCCGGGAGTAGGCGGTCGCGCCCGCTTCGCTGACACCCATCACGGCCGGGGTCCAGGTGTACTCCCGGCACATCGCGAGCCACTTGTCGATCACCGGCGGCCACGCCTCCGGGTCGCCCAGCGGGTCGCCGCTGGCCAGGCACACCCCGGCCACCACCCGGTAGGTGATCGCGGACTTGCGGCTGTCGGAGAACAGCACCGCCTTGTCGCGGCGCGTCGCGAAGTAGCCCAGGGAGTCCTGTTCGCCGTGCTCGGCGAGCAGGAGCCGGATCTGCTGCTCCTCCTCCGGGTGCAGGGCGGCGGCCAGCCGTTGTGCGCGCAGCAGCAGGTACAGCGAGGCGAACAGGGCGGTCATGCCGAACAGGCCGAGGACCAGGTTGACCCAGCCCGGCGCGTGTCCGACGCGCGTGACGTCGAAGTCGACGGCACCGCCGAGCACCCGCTCCACGGTCCACGTGAACCGCGACCAGGTGTCGTGCAGCGAGCCGTGGAACGCCGAAACGAGCGCGAAGCCCAGGCCCACGAACGCGGAGACGAGCACTCCGAACACCGCTGCGGCGAGGTAGCCGCTGCCGTGCTGGGAGCGGCCGTAGAACTCGTCGCGGGCCCACCACAGGCAGCCGAAGGCCAGCGCCGAGATGCCGATGTTGGCGATGAACACCCAGGCGAAGGCGACCGCCAGCTGGTAGCGGGTGCCCAGCTCGCCCAGCTCGGCGATCCACTGGGCCTGGAAGTGGTCGCCCAGCATCACCAGCACCACGACGTCGCCGATCAGCTGCAGCACCAGGATGCCGAGCAGGATCCACAGCGCGAACCGCTTGCGCCGCTTGAGCGCCCCGGCGAGGATCGCGATGAAGGCGCCGTAAGCGAGGTTCGGCGGCGCCGGGAAAAGCACGTTGTCGACGAATCTGCGCACCGGCTGCACGTTGCCGAACAGCGCCAGCCCGACCGCTGAGCCGACGCACAGCAGTGCGATGACGAACAGCGCGCCTGCGGTGGTGCTCGGGATCCGACTGCGCCAGCGATGGGCACCGGTCGCCGTCTGCTCGACCACGTGTTCCCTCCGGCCTCGAATGGTTCGCTTCCGCCGGTCCCAATCTACGGCCGCGAACCGGCGCCGTGTCGGCACCCCGGATTCGAGTGGCGAGAATTTCCTTGATCTTGTGCCCATTTCGGCGATGTCCGCCCACAGAGGACGAACAGACCGATTCGGAACCCGGGGTCAACTCCCGACATCGGCGAGGAGCACCGCCAGCTGCTCCGGCCGGTTCGCACCGCTGTGCGCCAGCACCACACCGGACCCGTCGGTGACCACGGCGTAGGGCGGGCCGGGAACCCCGTTGGCCTCGAAGACGTCCGGGCCGGTCACCACCGGCAGGTCGATGCCCTGCTCGGCCAGGTAATCCCGGACCTCACCAGCCTCGCTGGAGCTCACCAGCACCACCGGCAGCAGATCGGCCGCCGCGCGGAAATCGGGCAGAACCGACCTGCAGGCGCCGCACAGCGGGGAGATGTAGGCGAACAGGACGCGATCTCCACCACCGGCGAAGTCCGACACCTCGGCACCGATCTCGAACCTCCGGCCCACCACCGGGCCGGGCGGCAACGCGTCCCGGCGCGAAATCAGCCAGGCCACCGCGAACACCGCCCCGACCAGCAACGCGGCAACCGGCAGCTGCACCACCTCGAACGGCGTGCCCGCACCGAATCCGGCCAGCACCGCCAGCACCAGCAGCAAAGCCGTGCGGGTCAGCGACGCCGCACCGACCCGTTCCACGGCCTGCAAACAGCCGCAGGGCACCCGCATCCCGCGGCGCAGCACGCTGCCCATGCCGATCAGGAACGCGCTGAACAACACCACCGCGAGCACCGACCCCCACACCCGCGCGGGAGGTACCACGAGCAACACCGCGCTCAGCAGTTCCGCTGCGAGGACAATCCGAGCCACCGCCCGGACCATCCGGTCGGGAACGATCTGGTAGCCGAGGACAGCACGGGCGAACCGCCCGAAATCGCGCAGCTTGCCGACCGCGGCGAAGGCGAGCACCCCGGCCACCGCCAGAGCTGCCGCGGCGGACCAGCCCATCACGCCGAACTCGGCTCTCGGTAGGCGGCGGCCTGCAGCTCGTAGAGCTGGGCGTAGCGGCCCCCGGCGAGGAGCAGGTCGGCGTGGGCTCCCTGCTCGACGACCCGTCCGCGATCCAGCACGTAGATCCGGTCGGCGTAGCGGACGCTGGAGAGCCGGTGCGAGATCAGCACCACGGTCCGGCCTTCGGCGTGCTGCCGGATCCGCTCGAACAGCGCGTGCTCGGCCCGCGGGTCCAGCGCCGAGGTCGGCTCGTCGAAGATCATCACGTCCGCGTCCCGGTAGAAGGCGCGGGCGATCGCGATGCGCTGCCACTGGCCGCCGGACAGGTCGTGCCCGCCGCGGAACCTGCGGTCCAGCAGCGTTTCGTAGCCGTCGCCGAGCCGGTCGAGCACCGCATCGG
>NZ_JBEOVY010000432.1:0-5749 GCF_040295745.1 Saccharopolyspora sp. NPDC002686 | reverse complement strand
GCCTGCGGCAGCGGCGCCACCCGCACGACGGCGGTCGTCATCGCGGCCCGGCGTCTGCGGGATGTTCTGCGTCGGCTGCTCCGCGCTCGGCGGCTGCGGTGGCCGTCCCGGCGGCGGACCCGGCGGGGGACCCGGTGGCGGGCCTTGGCGGGTCTGCGACGGACCCGGCGGCGGCCCCTGCCGCCCGCCCGGCGGCGGACCGTTGCCCGGGCCCGGCGGGGGCGGCGGCACCTGGGAGTAGCTGGTGGGCAGGTCGAGCTTGCTCCCACCGGAGCCCGAGTTGTCCGAGTCCCCGCTCAGCCGCTTGGACAGCGCGGAGTCGTCGTCATCGTCGTCATCGTCGAACGACGGCGTCCACGCCCCGGTGCGCTCCTGCGGCGACTCCTCCTCGGGCCACTTCGCGTCGGAAGCGGGCACCGCGGGGTGCTGCTGGGTCTCCTCCACGTCCGGACCGCCGGCGGGCCACTGCTGGCCCTGCTGGTTCGGCGGGGGTGGTGGCGGACCAGGGCGCTGACCGGGCCGCGGCTCCTCGCTCGGCCACGCCGGTCCACCCGGCCCCGCAGCCGGCGGCGGTCCGGGCATCGGCCGCTGCGGCGGACGCGCCTGGTCGCCGGGTGGCGGCGGACCGGGGCGTTGCGGCGGGGGCGGCGTGCCACGACCGTCGGGCTGGGGATGCCTTGAGTGGCGGCCTCCGGGGTGGTCGTCACGCTCGTCGTTCACGAGTGGGCCTCCAGGACTGGCGTCGGGCGACGCCATGTGATGCGTTCACGTCGGGGTTGCGCCGCACCCGGCGCGCGGTCGTGTCGGGGCACGACCGGATGTCACTCCGCGGCAGTCTTGCGCCGGGAAGGCCGCTCGTTCAAGCCGCCGGTTCCCAAGACGTACGACTGCACCAGGTGGTTCCAGTTACATGTGCGGCATACCTCTACGACGTGGACGTTGAACTCCTCGAACACGGCTGCCATCCGGTCCAGCTCCTCTGGGGCTCGCGCCGAACCGGACGCGTGCTTGAGGGCATCGCCGAAGACCCAGGAGACCAGGGTCAACGGTTCCTTCCGGCACACCGGGCAGGTGACCCCGCTCGGCTCGCCATGGAATTTCGCCGCCTGCAGCAGGTACGGGTCGGCGTCGCAGACCTCCATCACCCCGACGCGGCCAGCGTGGACCTGCGCGAGCAGCGCCCTGCGCTGCAACGCGTAGTCGACCACTTGCCGTTGGGTCCGCACGACCACAGGGTACGTGCCGACGACGACTGCTCCATGCGCCGTTCAGGGCAGGCGCGTCGACCGGGCGCCACGTGCAGTGACGACCGCCACCTGCGGCCCGCTCGATCGTGGTTCCCGATATATCGGCGCGATATACTCCGCCAGGTGGCCCAACGGGATGCGCGCACGTGGCGCGCAGTCCGGTCCCGCACGAGGCCACCGATGATTTCGGGCCGAGGAGGTGCGGATGCTCGAACTCGCCGTGCTCGGACTTCTGCACGAGGCACCGATGCACGGCTACGAGCTGCGGAAGCGGTTGCACGACACACCAGGTGCTTTCCGCGCGTTGTCCTGCGGAACTTTGTACCCGACGTTGCGGAGGCTGCAGCGCGCCGGACTGATCGAGGAAGAACCGGACGCGCACGGCTGGGGCCGGCGGGCCCGCCGCGTGTACCGGATCACCCCGGACGGCGAGTTCCGCTTCACCGAGCTGGTCGGTGACTGCGGGCCGCAGGCCTGCGACGACAACGCGTTCGGCGTGCACATGGTGTTCTTCTCCCGCACCCCGGCCGAGGTCCGGCTGCGGATCCTGGAGGGGCGGCGGCGGCGCGTGGAGGAACGCCGGGACGGTCTGCGCAGCGCGCTGGCGCGCGACGACCGGTTCGACCGCTACACCCGGGAGCTGCACCGGCTCCGCCTGGACCACAGCGAACGCGAGGTTCGCTGGCTCGACGAAATCATCGAGAACGAACGCGCCGAGCAGGACGCTGCGGCGCGCGAGCAAGAACTGCAAGGACACGACAGATGACCAAGAAGGAGGGCCCTGCCATGGGCGGAGAACGGCCCGGTCGTACGGTGCGAGTGGCGATCGTCGGCGTCGGGAACTGCGCGGCATCTCTGGTGCAGGGCGTCCACTACTACGCCGACGCCGACCCGAACAGCCGGGTGCCCGGCCTGATGCACGTCGAGTTCGGCGAGTACCACGTGCGGGACGTCAAGTTCGTGGCTGCCTTCGACGTGGATGCGAAGAAGGTCGGTCGGGACCTCTCCGAGGCCATCGTCGCCAGCGAGAACAACACGATCAAGATCGCCGACGTGCCGCCGCTGGGCGTCACCGTGCAGCGCGGTCACACCTACGACGGCCTCGGCCGGTTCTACCGGGAGACCATCGAGGAGTCCGACGAGCAG
Source organism: Saccharopolyspora sp. NPDC002686 (assembly GCF_040295745.1). Taxonomy (NCBI): domain Bacteria; kingdom Bacillati; phylum Actinomycetota; class Actinomycetes; order Pseudonocardiales; family Pseudonocardiaceae; genus Saccharopolyspora; species Saccharopolyspora sp. NPDC002686. The sequence goes on along the minus strand of NZ_JBEOVY010000432.1, from coordinate 3,356 downwards.
CCGGTCGACGTCGTGCAGGCGCTCAAGGACGCCGAGGTCGACGTGCTGGTCTCCTACCTCCCGGTGGGCTCCGAGGAGGCCGACAAGTTCTACGCGCAGTGCGCGATCGACGCCGGTGTGGCGTTCGTCAACGCGCTGCCGGTGTTCATCGCCTCGGACCCGGAGTGGGCGAAGAAGTTCGCCGACGCGGGCGTGCCGATCGTCGGTGACGACATCAAGTCGCAGGTCGGGGCGACCATCACGCACCGGGTGCTGGCCAAGCTGTTCGAGGACCGCGGCGTGCACCTGGACCGCACGATGCAGCTCAACGTCGGCGGCAACATGGACTTCATGAACATGAAGGAACTGGAGCGGCTGGAGTCGAAGAAGACCTCCAAGACGCAGGCGGTGACTTCGCAGGTCGACCGCGACCTGGGCAAGCGCAACGTGCACATCGGTCCGTCGGACTACGTGCCGTGGCTGGACGACCGCAAGTGGGCCTACATCCGGCTCGAGGGCCGCGCCTTCGGCGACGTGCCGCTGAACCTGGAGTACAAGCTCGAGGTGTGGGACTCGCCGAACTCGGCGGGCATCATCATCGACGCGCTCCGCGCGGCCAAGATCGCCAAGGACCGCGGCATCGGCGGCCCGATCCTGTCGGCTTCGTCCTACTTCATGAAGTCCCCGCCGGAGCAGTACTCCGACTCGGTGGCCTACCAGGCCGTCGAGGACTTCATCGAGGGCAAGGCCGAGCGCTGACCCGTCCGAAACGAGAGGGCACCCGCGCGAGCGGGTGCCCTTCGTCGTTCACGGGTCTCCAGACCCACGCGCCACCTCCCTCCGTCGATCCTGCGAGCACCGGTTCTCAGTGCTGCAGCTGCTGCTCGGCCCTGGACAGGACCGAGTGGACCGGGGCTTGACCGTCGGTGGTCACCCAGGAGACGCGCAGTCCGGGGCGGACGCGCTTGCGGCCGACGCGCATCGGCCAACCGGCCACCTCCCGCGCCTGCTCGGCGATCGCTTCGCCGGTGCCGCTGGGGTGCTCGGCGATCACCGCGAACTCGTCGCCGCCGTAGCGGGCCACGGTGTGCTCGTCGCTGAGCCCTTCCCGCAGCCGGCCGGCAAGCGTGGTCAGCAGCTCGTCGCCGCGGTCGAAGCCGTGCTCGGCGTTGAAGTCCGCGAGCCGCTGCACGTCGATCAGCACCAGCGTGGACAGCGTGCCGCGGCTGCGGGCGCGCACCAGGGACTGCTCGAGGCGGTCCAGCAGCAGGACGCGACCGGGCAGTCCGGTCAGCGGGTCCAGCAGGCCGCGGCTGTGCGGGACGTCGGTGTGCACCGGCTGCAGCAGGATCAGCACCCGGCGGCGGCCCTGGACCTGCACCGCGTGGTAGTCCGCCCAAATCCGGCTCAGCGGCTGGCCGCTGCGGGCGATCACCATCGGGATGGACAGGGGGGAGCCGGCGCGCAGCACCTGACCGGCGAGATCCGCCCAGTCCGGCATCGCCGCACCGGTGTCGTCGCGCAGGTGCCAACCAGCGGGTCGGACGCCGGTGAGCAGGTCGGCCTTGGCCAGCTGCATGAGTTCGGCGGCGACGTCGTTGGTGGCCAGCACCTGCCCGCGTTCATCGGTCAGCAGCACACCGACGTTGAGCCCGCTGATGTTGTCGTCCCACACCGAGGTCAGCTGGGCTGCCGCGGTCACGTCAACAACACTCATTCGGCCCCCTCCTCCCCACCAAACGGAGCAGTCCGTCTGAGCCTCCCCTCCGACCACGTTCCTTTTCAAGGGCTCAGCTGCCACCCGTAATGGTGGTGTTCGCGCTGGACGGATAACGCTCCGTCAGTTCTTAACGATGCATTCCCTGATCGTTCACCTCGCCGAACGGCACTTGATGATTCGAGCAGGTGAAACATGAGGAAGTGGCACCGATCCCAAACCGGGCCTGCGACGGGCCCTCGCGGAACGTGAATCTCTACGCTTGTTCCGGGGGATCGTGTCCAGGCGAGGAGGACGACGCATGCCGGTGACCGGGAGCGCGCGAACACCGCTGGCCGACCGGTTGCACGAACACCGGAGGCTGCTGGCGGTCATCGCGGTCGCCGAACTGCTCGCGGTGGTGGTGGTGTCGACCATCAACACCCACGACCACATCGACGGCGAGGTGTACCGGCTGGGCGCGAAGGCGCTGCTGGACGGCCGCGACCTCTACAACAACCTCCCCGCGACCGAGTCCGGGCTGCGGCTGCCGTTCATCTACCCGCCGTTCGCCGCGATCCTGTTCGCCCCGCTGGCGCTGGTCCCGAAGGCGGTCTCGACCGCGGTGATCATGCTGGTCAGCCACCTCGCGCTGCTGGTCACGCTGTACATGGTGCTCAGCACGGCGACGTTCCTGCGGGCGCACCGCGAGCGGGTGCTGCTGGTGGTGGCGGCGGTGCTGCCGGTGGCCACGATCAGCGAGCCGGTGCTGGAGACCATCACCTACGCGCAGATCAACATCGTGCTGATGGCGCTGGTCGCGGTGGACTGCCTGTGGCGGACGGACGGGAAGCAGAAGCTGCCCTACCCGCGCGGTCTGCTGATCGGCCTGGCCGCCGGGATCAAGCTGACGCCGCTGGTGTTCCTGCTGCTGCCGCTGCTGCGCAAGGACGCGCGGATGATCGCGACCGCGCTGCTGACCTTCGCCGGCACCGCGCTGCTGGGCTTCGCGCTGACCTTCGACAACGCCCGCCGCTTCTGGCTGCAGGAGGTGTTCGCGACCAGCAACGTCTCGTTCGGCCCGAAGTTCACCGGCGACGCCTCGGTCTACGCGGGCAACCAGTCGCTGCGCTCGCTGCTGACCAAGATCGGGGTGAACCACCTGACCCCGGTGCTGGCCGCGGTGGCGGTGATCGCCCTGGTCATGGCGGTGCTGGGGATGCTGCACGCGATCCGGCAGCGGGACCTGCCGACCGCGGTGGTGATCAACGGCGTGTTCGGCCTGCTGATCTCGCCGATCTCGTGGTCGCACCACTGGGTGTGGGCGATCCCGGGGCTGGTGCTGCTGCTCGGCGCGGCCTGGACGCGGCGCGACTGGGCGCTGCTGCTGGCGTCGACGCTGGTCACCGGGCTGTTCATGATGGGCCCGCACTGGAAGGTGCCGCAGGGCAAGGGCCTGGAGCTGACCTGGAGCCTGCCGGAGAACCTGGTCGGCAACGCCTACGTCTACCTCGGCCTGTCCTTCCTGCTCTACAACGCGGTCCTGTGGTGGAACGCCCGCCGCGCGACGCCCGACGAGCCCACGGCGGCGCCCGAACCCCCGATCCCGGCCCGCACCTGAGCTGCCTGGTCAGGCCGCTGGAACGAAAAGAACCGGGGCGGGAGCTCGACAGCTCCCGCC
>NZ_JBEOVY010000431.1:0-5751 GCF_040295745.1 Saccharopolyspora sp. NPDC002686 | reverse complement strand
ATCGGACGTCTGATTTCCATTGAATTTGCGGCGGAACGGGTGCTGCGCGCCACGTTCGGGCTGTTCTCATCGGAGGGGAGCCGGGGGACTGGGCGGCATGCGGGTCCGCTGGGCTTCGAAAGGGCCTCTAAGCTCAGTGGGATTGGCTGTTGTCGGCAAGGATGAGGTGGCGATCGCGTGGCTCAGCGGTCGGGGGAGATCACGCGACGCGATCCCGCTTCGAAGGCTGCTCGGCGCTGGGCCGTGGTGCTCGGCCTGCTCTCGGCGCTGGCGGCGCTCGCGGTTCCGCTCCTGCCGGTCGACCACGACATCACGACCTTGAAGTGGCCGACCGCGCAAGGCACCGCCCCGGTGTCCGCGCCGCTGGTCACCCACGCGCCGCTGTGGATCACCGCTGACGTTCCGTGCGCGTCCGCGCGCAGCCTGGACGCGCGCAGCAACGGCCCCGCCGTGCTGGTCGCCACCAACCCGCCGTCCTCGGAGTACGGCGGTGTGACCGGCTTGAGCCTGCAGGTCGACGACGGCAAAGTCGCGCTGTGGTCGCGGGGGCAGCAGATCGGCTCGACCGCGTTACCCGCCGGCGACTGCGCGATCGCGCTGCGCGCGGACGAGACCGGAACCCGGGCCGAGATCGGCGGCGCGGTGCTGGCCTCCGTCGACGGCGACCGGCGCCCGCAGCTGACCGGGATCTTCTCCCAGCTGGACGCGGCGGTCGACGACGTGCGCGGCCTGTCGTTCCAGGCCCGGGTGGACAACCGGTTCGCCAGCACACCCACCCCGCTGAAGGTCGCGGCGATGACGCTGGCCGTGGTCGCCTTCGCCGGTTCCGTGCTGGCGCTGAGCAAGCTCGAGGTCCGCCGGGCGCCACGGCTGCTCCGACCGGGCTGGTGGCGGCTGAAGTTCCGCGACGTCGTGGTCATCGGCGCGCTCGGCGTGTGGTGGCTGATCGGCGCGATGACCGCCGACGACGGCTACATCCTGACCATGCTGCGCGCCGCCGGGGACGCCGGGTACGTCACCAACTACTTCCGGTGGTTCGGCAACCCCGAGTCGCCGTTCGGCTGGTTCTACGAGCTGTACGCGCTGTGGGTGCAGGTCTCGCCCGCCACGCCGTGGGTGCGGCTGCCCGCACTGTTCTTCGGCGTGCTCAGCTGGCTGCTGCTCAGCCGCGGGGTGCTGCCGCGGCTGGGGCAGCAGGTCCGGCGCAGCGAATCAGCGGGCTGGGCCGCGGCGGCGGTGTTCCTGGCCTTCTGGCTGCCGTACAACAACGGCTTGCGCCCCGAACCGGTCGTCGTGGCGTTCTTCCTGCTCGCGCTGTGCGCGGTCGAGCGCGCGGTGGCGACCCGGCGGCTGACGCCGGCCGCGCTGGGGCTGGTGGCCGCGGCGCTGGGCGTGGGCGCGAACCCGCACGGCATGGTCGCTGTCCTGCCGTTCGTGGTGGCCGCCAAACCGCTGCTGCAGCTGCTCTGGCAGCGCATGCGCGAACGCGGGGCGCTGCCGCTGCTGGCTCCGATCGCGGCGTCGGGCCTGGTGATCCTGGTCTGGGTGTTCTTCGACCAGACGCTGCAGTCCGTGCTGGACTCGGTGGCGCTGAAGACCAAGTTCGGGCCGAACGAGTCCTGGTACCAGGAGCTCGTCCGCTACGACAAGCTGTTCGGGCCGTGGCCGGACGGTTCGCTGACGCGGCGGTTCCCGGTGCTGCTGGTGGTCCTGTGCGTGCTGGCCTGCGGGATGCTGCTGCTGCGCCGCGGCCGGATCCGGGGTGCGGCGCTCGGGCCGAGCCGCCGGGTGCTCGCGGTCGCCGCGCTGTGCTTCGTGGTTCTCGCGGCCACGCCGACCAAGCACACCCACCACTTCGGAATCCTCGCCGGCATCGGTGCCGTGGTGGCGGCGTTGACCGCCTTGGCGACCAGCTCGGCGGTGCTGCGCTCGCGCCGCAACCGGGCCGCGTTCTTCGCCGGGCTGATGGTCGTGTGCGCGTTCTCGGTGACCGGGACGAACTCGTGGTGGTACGTCTCGGGCTGGGGCGTGCCGTGGTTCGACCGCGCGCCCAGCCTGGATGGGCGCGACGGCAGCACCTACTTCCTGATCGCTGCCGCGATCGCCGCGGTCGTGGCGGTCGTCGAGCACCTGCGCCACGACGAGCTGCCGGTGATCACCCCGGACCAGCAGCGCCGGGGCCTGCGGCTCGGCGCCGCTCCGCTGACGATCACCTGCGCCGTGCTGATGCTCGGTGAAGTGACGCTGTTCGCGGTCGGGATCTACCGCCAGCGCGACGGCTACAGCCTCGGAGCGGACAACGTCAAGCAGCTTGCGGGGCAGAGCTGCGGGCTGTCGGACTACGTCGACATCGAGACCGATCCGCGCAACGGCGTGCTCGCGGTGTCCGAGCACCAGCCGCGCAGCGCCGACAACCAGCTGACCCAGACCGTTGAGGGCCCCGACTACATGGCGGAGGTCTCGCGCGGTTTCCACCGCTTCGGCTACCCGCGCACCGAGTTCTGGACCCCGCCGTTCGGCTTCGGCGGGGACGACGCGCCGGTGTGGGGCAGCTACGACCGCGATGCCACCGGCACCGGCGAGATGCGCAGCGCCTGGTACGACCTGCCGCCGCAGGCCACCTCCGGCGAATCCCCCGTGGTGATGCAGTTCGCCGGTTCGGCGACCGGGGCGAACTCGCTGCGCGTGGAGCTCGGCAAGGACACGCCGGAGGGCTTCCAGATCATCGCCGAGCGCGACCTGGTGCAGAACAGCGGCACCTGGCGCGACCTGCGGTTCACCGTGGACGGTGCCACCAAGCTGCGGGTGCTGGCCGAGGACCAGAAGGTCGACGAGGGCGGCTGGCTGGCCTTCAGCGCGCCGCGCGTTCCGAAGCTGACCACCATGACCGACGTGGTCGGCGGGTCCCCGACGTTCGTGGAATGGCCCGCCGCCCTGGTGCACCCGTGCCTGAACCTGGCGAGCCTGCACAACGGGATCGTGGAGCTGCCGCGGTTCCGGGTGGCCGGTGGCGGGATGCTGCGCGACATGGGGCAGGGCTGGTCGGGTTCCTCCGGCGGTGGACCGTTCGGCTGGCTGAACGTGGCTGCCAGCGTGCGGGCGATGCCGAGCTACCTCAAGGGCGACCTGCACCGCGACTGGGGCGTGTTCTACGTGGTCGACTCCTTCCAACCGGACGCCCTGCCCGCCGAGGCGGCGATGGAGGTCCACCGGGAGACGCACTGGGGCACGTGGAGCCCGGGCGCGCTGCCGAAGGCGGTCAAGCTGCCGGGTGGCCCGCCGAGCTCCGACGGCCGCACCGACCTGGTGCCGTTGGAGCCGGCCGTGACCGGCGACAAGACCTGATCGGCTGTGAGCAGCGCCATGATCGGCGCGCACAGCTGATCGCTTAGGCTTGCTAACCGTGCAGGCCTGCGCACGATTCGCGGGCCCTGGGCGGTGGCGAAGCCCATCTGCGCGCCCGACGAAGTGCCGCCCGGTCGCAAACTGTCCGCAGTGGACGCTGCGGAGATCGAGCCGCGGGAGGCCTAGTGTCCGGCGTGATCCAGGGCTTCGGCGTGATCGCCGCCATCGTGCTGGTCGGCTACGTCCTCGGGCGCACCGAGGTGCTCGGCAGCAGCGGGCGGGAAGCGCTGACGAAGCTGTCGTTCTACGTCGGTACGCCCGCGCTGCTGCTGAAGATGCTCTCCGAGTCCGACGTCACGGTGATCTTCTCGGTCCCGCTGCTGGTCACCGCGCTGAGCACGTTCGCCGCCGCCGGGCTGTTCGTGCTCGTCGGACTGGTGCGCCGGTGGAACATCCGCCGCACCACCATCGGCGCGCTGTGCTCCAGCTACGTCAACGCCGGCAACCTCGGCATCCCGATCGCGGTCTACGTGCTCGGCGATGCCGCTCTGGTGGCACCGGTGATGCTGTTCCAGCTGCTGGTCATGACGCCGATCGGGTTGACCGTCATCGACTACGCGCAGGCGGGGGAGCGCAGTTCGGTGTGGTCGCGGGTGCTGGCGCCGTTCCGCAACCCCATCGTCATCTGCTCGCTGATCGGCGTCGGGCTGTCGCTGAGCGGGTTGCGCATCCCCGCCCCGGTCCTCGAGCCGATCTCCCTGCTCGGGCACCTGTCGGTCCCGACGGTGCTGCTGGCCTTCGGCATCTCGCTGCACGGGAGTTCGCTGCCCGCGGGTGGCACCGAGCGTTGGCCGGTGCTGCTGTCGGTCGGGCTGAAGTCGGTGGTGCACCCGATGATCGCCTACGCGATCGGTGCGGGCCTGTTCGGGCTCTCGGGCGCTTCGCTGTTCGCCGCGGTGGTGATCTCCGGGCTGCCCGCGGCGCAGAACCTGTTCGTGTACGCCTCCACCTACAACGTGGGCGTGCGGCTGGCCCGCGAGTCGATCCTGCTGTCCACGATCCTGTCCGTGCCGGTCCTGTTCACCATCACCGCGCTGCTCGGCTGACCCGCTCGCCGGTATCTCCGAAGTGGACGAGCGCGGTCACGTGGAAGCTGCTGGTTCTCGCGAGCTGGGAAGGTCTGTTCTTTCGCGCCCGGATCGCGCATTTTGGTATACCGAAGCATTCGTTGGTGATCCGGAAGAGGCGGATGGGCATGCGGTCGGTTCCGAAGGTGATGGTGGGCGTGGTGGCAGCGGCGGGGATCTTCGCGGCGGGGGCGTGCGGCACTCCCGCGGCCACCGACCGGAACGTCCCGCAACCGCCCGCGAAGGTCCGGGTGGGACTGCTGCTCGCCGGGCCGAGCCACGACGGCGGGTTCATGGAGGCCGGTTACAACGGCGCCAAGCGCGCGGAGCAGCAGTTCGGCGCCGAGATCGCGGTGGTCGACCGGGTGGCGCCGAAGCAGCCGGAGCTGGAGCGGGCGATGCGGGAGCTCGCCAGCGGCGGGGTCGACCTGGTCGTGGCGCAGGGCGGGCAGAACAACGCCGCGGCGCAGGTGGTGGCCGCGGAGTTCCCGCGGACGAAGTTCGTGGTGACCCAGTCCGACGTCACCGGCCCCAACCTGGCCAGCTACGAAGTGCTGCAGGAGCAGTCCGCCTGGCTCGCCGGCGCCGCTGCCGGGCTGCTGACCGAGTCCGGCGTGGTCGGCCACATGTCGGGAATCCGCCCGGTGCCAGGTCTGAAGGGCCGCGCGGCGTTCGTCGACGGGGTCGCGCACACCAATCCGGCCGCCCGGGTGCTGACCAACTTCTCCGGGGACCAGGACGACGTCGAACTGGCCCGGCGCGTCGCCACCGCGGAACTCGACGCGGGCGCGGACCAGATCTTCACCATGCTCAACGCCGGGCGTCCCGGTGTCGCCGAGGCGATCAGGGCCGCTGGCAAGGGCCGCCAGTTCGGCAACGTCCGTGACTTCGTCGCCGACGATCCCGCTGTTTTCGCCGGTTCGGCCGTCGCCGACTCGGGTGTGGCGGTCTTCCGCGCCATTGAGGACTTCGCGAACGGCAGGCTGCACGGCGGCGAGAACGTCCGCATCGGGCTGGAAACACCCGAAGCCGTCCGCCTCACCCTCGCCCCGGACGTCCCCGAGCACGTGCGCGCCGAGGTCGAGGCGTTGCGCGAGCGGATCGTCAACGGCGAGATCGAGGTGAGCACGACCTACAGCGGACCGGAGTTCCCGAACCCGTGACCCCGCCGGGGGATCCCGCGGGAATCCGGCTGGCGCCACCGGATTCCCGCGAGGCCGGTCAGCCGACGTCGAGGTCGACGCAGGCGTAGAACGCGTTGGCGGTGTCCGCGATGTTC
>NZ_JBEOVY010000430.1:0-5790 GCF_040295745.1 Saccharopolyspora sp. NPDC002686 | reverse complement strand
AGCGGAGTCCGCGCCACGACCCGGCGCGAACTCCGCTCGTTCCGTCAGTCGATCAGTTCTCGATCTCGGTGATCGAGCTCTTGGTCTGCGGACCTCGGTCGGTGGGCGGGATCTGGTCGTACGCCGCCGGATCCAGGTTCTCCACCTGCCCGCTGGCGATCGAGGACAGGATCCCGTCCAGTCCGATGTAGACGGTCCGGGTCAGCATTCCCCGGTGCTGCTCGCCGAGGTTCTGCGTCTGGCCGCGCACCTCGAACAGCACCGCGCCGCTGCCGTTGAGCTGGAACGCGCCCAAACCCGTGCCGGGCAGGTCGATGTCCTGCGGGTACAGCGTGATGTTGCCGAAGTCGGGGTTCTTCTTCGCCGCCTCCTGCAGCGCGTTGTAGGCCGCTACGTTGAGCTGCTTGGAGTACTCCGGCCGGAAGGTGTCGGCGAAGTCGGCGTGCGCCGCGCCTGCCGGGGTGCTCGGGTCGGCCACGAACTTGCCGGACAGGCTCATCGTCACGAAGCGGTCGGTGCCCGGAACCGTGTAGCAGGCGCCCTGGTGGTGCAGGTCGACGTAGGTGTCGACCGCGCCGAACTCGGCCTGCAGCGACTTGTAGACGTCGCGCACGGTCTGCGTCTCCGGGCTGAGGAACCAGCCCGGCTTCTCGCTGGCGCCGGGGAAGTCCTGCGGTTGCGGCTGGTAGTCCAGGTCCGGGTTGTAGTCGCGGTTGACGTCGAAACCGGGGCGCTGCGAGTAGTCGTCGCCCTGCCGCTGGCCGGTGTAGTAGTTCCACGGTGCTTCCGCGGTCGCCAGCTGCGGGAAGCGCGACTGCGCCTCCTCCCAGGTCATGTCGTTACCGCGCCGGTCAAGGGCGCCCGCGTCGGGGTTGATCTTCGGCATGGCCACCACGGTCAGCTGTTCGCGGATCTGCTCGGCGTGCGCGGAATCCGAGGTGCCGAGGTAGTCCAGCAGGTCCAGCGCCGCGTCCGGGCCGGTCTTCTCGTTGCCGTGGATCTCGGCGGTGATCAGCACGACCTTCGGGCCGGTGCCGACGCGAGCGGCCAGCACGTCGCGTCCCCGGTTGGACTCGCCGACCTTCTCCACCGCGACCCGGCCCGCGCTGACCCGTTCGATCCGGTCGAGCTCGACCAGCAGTTCGTCGTAGCTGGTGAACTCCGAGATCGGGTTCTCGCGCGGCTCCTCGCTGCACGGCGGTGGCGCGGCCGCCGTCGGTGGGGCGGTGGCCGTCGCGGGGATGAACGCCGACCCCGCGACCACGGCGGCCAGTGCCAGTACTCGCATCCGGTGCATGCAGGACTCCTTGCCGTTGCTGGAACGGATCACAGCCAAACCGATCGGACGAAAGGCGACAATCGGCCAGCAGTGGGCATCTCGGACGTCCGCGCAGGGAGTGGACAGGCTGGACAGGGGGAGCGGTCCGGGCCTATCAAAGACCAGTGCGAGTCTCGGTCGAACCACGTGAGCGGAACAGAACACCCCTGCAGCGCAGCTCGTTCCGGCTGCTGCTGGTAGCGACCGTCGGTGGTTTCGCCGGGTACATCCTGCTGATGCCGGTGCTGCCGCTGTGGGCGGTGGCCGGCGGTGCCGGTGAGGTCGCGGCGGGTGCGACCAACGCCGTGTTCATGCTCATCACCGTCATCACGCAGCTGTGCATGCCGTGGCTGCTCAAGCGCATCGACCACCGGATCGCCTTCGGCCTGGGCACGCTGTTCATCGGCCTGCCCACGCCGCTGTACGCGCTGTCCAGCGACATGTGGCTGCTGCTCGGGGTGTCGAGCGTGCGGGGCATCGGCTTCGGGCTGCTCACGGTGACCGGCGCCGCCCTGGTGGCCGAGCTCGTGCCGGTCGAGCAGCGCGGTCGGGCCGCCGGGCTGTACGGGCTGTCGGTCGGGCTGCCGAACGTCGCCTTCCTGCCGGTGGGGGTGTGGTTGACCCAGCAGATCGGTTTCGCCCCGCTGTTCTGGATCGCGGGTGCCCTGCCGGTCGCTGCCACGGCCGCGCTGTTCGGCATGTCCCGCGTGCGGTCGAGCGAACCGGCGGGCGGCTCGCGCACCACGACCTTCCCGCTCGCGCTGGTGCCGTCCTGGACGGTCATGACCACCGTGGCCATCGGCGCCGGCGGCATCGTCGCGTTCCTGCCGCTGGCCATCGACGAATCGCTGGCGCCGGCAGCGCTGATGGCCTTCGGTGCCGCCACGATGCTCGGCCGCTGGGGAGCGGGGCAGCTCGGCGACCGGCTGGGCCAGCGCCGCATCCTGGTCCCGTCGGTGCTGCTGTCCGGTCTCGGTGCCGCGCTGCTCGCGGTCGCCGCGTCGAACGCGGACCCGGTGGCGCTGGTCGGTGCGGCGGCGTTCGGCGGCGGGTTCGGCGCGGTGCAGAACACGACGCTGGTGATGATGTTCGACCGGACCGACTCCGGGGTGGCCAGCACCGCCTGGAACATCGCCTACGACGCGGGCCAGGGGCTAGGTTCGCTCGGTTTCGGCGTTCTGATCGTGTTGTCCGGATATCCGGTCACCTTCGTGATCATGGCCGTGCTGATCGGGCTCTGCACCCCGCTCGCCTTCGGACGCCGCCAGCGGTTGTGATTGAGCGCACATTCCCGGTGGTGCCGAAAGGAGTTCGCATCGGTGCCGTGCGCGGTGCGTGATGAAGCCGGAGGTTGCGGCGGGTCGCGAGCGCCTAGAATGCGAAGTGTGTTCCGCAGCCTCTTGACCCCGCGTTGGCTGCTTCTGCACGCCCTGTTCATCGCGGCCACCATCGGCACCGTCTTTCTGGCCGTGTGGCAGTGGGATCGCGCGCACGAAGCCGGCGGGAGCTTCCAGAACCTCGGCTACGCGCTGCAGTGGCCGCTGTTCGGCGCGTTCACGATCTTCCTGTGGATCCGCGTGATGCGCATGGACCTCGCCCGGGAGCGCGAGGAAGCCGATCCTGAAGTCGCTGCGGAGAAGCCCGCGGAGAAGCCCGAAGTGCGCCGGAAGCGGCCGCTCGTGCCGCCGCCGGCGCCGCGCGTCGAGGCCGACGAAGATCCGGAACTCGCCGAGTACAACAGGTACCTCGCCGAGCTGAACGAATCCGACTCCCGCGCTAGTTGAACGTGATGTTGCCGTTGAACTCGCGGGTCTGAACCAGGTTCTTGACCTGCCCGTGGTTGATGTTGACGACGCTGTCGTCGGCAGCCGAGACGTCGTTGTGCACCGCAGCGCCTTCCGACCGCAGCTCCTCGGCGAACTCCGCGTCCTCCGCGCACACCTGGTCCAGCCGCTCGGCGAGCGCCTTGATCTGCGGTCGGTCCGCGGTGTCCGCTTCGGCGGCTTCGAGTGCGGCCTTCGTCTCAGGATCGCGTTCCGACCTCCGCTTGAGGAGATCGCGGACCTTCACCAGCGCCGCTTTTCCGGCCGCGCCCAACGCGGTCGCCGCGTGACCGGCGAGTGCGGTGGCCAGCGAATCCAGGAAAGGATCGGTCATTTCTCCTCCACGCGATCGGCTCGGCTGGTCACCAAGTGTAGTGATCAGCGCCCTCGCGGTGGGCGTGATCCGGGCTGCTGGACCGTTCGGTGCATCGTCGCTCCAACCCGGCGGTGTGATATCAACGGAACTGGTTGGCCGTGGAGAGAACGAGGCGTCGTCCGGTGCTGCTGATGCGGCCGTCGACGGGATGTTCTCCGGCCGGTCGGTGAACCGGCGAGACGGATTCCAGGTGGGGGTTTCGACCTGCGGTCGGTGGTCGAGCCGGGTGGACACTTGATGATTGGGGCAGGCGTGCGCAGCGGCGTGCTGTTGAAGATGTTCGGGCTGTGCGTCCTGGCCGGCGTGCTGGTGGCGGCGTTGCTGCTGCCGATGGCGACCGGCGCCGGGGCGATGGTCAACCAGACCAGCGACGCCATGTCGAAGATGTCGGGTTCGCTGGCGCGGCAGGACATGCCGCAGGTCTCGACGGTCACCGACAAGGACGGCGCACCGATCGCCTACTTCTTCCGGGACTACCGCGTCGACACCCGTCCCGAGCAGATCTCCGAGTACATGAAGGCCGCGATCACCGCGGTCGAGGACAAGCGCTTCTGGGACCACGGCGGCGTCGACTGGCACGGCACGGTCCGCGCGCTGGCCAAGAACGTCAGCAGCGGTGAAGCCGCGCAGGGCGCGTCGACGATCACCCAGCAGTACGTGAAGAACTACCTCGTGCACGTGGTCGCCGGCTCCGACAACCCGGTCGAGGCCGAGAAGGCCAAGGAGACCACGATCGCGCGGAAGCTGCGCGAGGCCAAGATCGCCACCGAGCTCGAGCGCACCATGACCAAGGAGGAGATCCTCACCGGATACCTCAACGTGGTGCCCTTCGGCAACCAGACCTTCGGCGTCGGCGCCGCCTCGCAGACCTACTTCGGCACCACCCCGGACAAGCTGACCATCGCCCAGTCCGCGCTGCTGGCCGCGATCGTCAACGCGCCGGGATCGCTGAACCCCAACAGCAACCCGGAAGACGCGAAGCGGCGGCGCGACCTCGTCATCGACCTGATGACCGACCCGATGAACAACAAGTTCATCACCAAGGAAGACGCCGAGATCGCCAAGAACGAGCCGCTCAACACGCTGTCCCCGCTGGGCCGCCCGCCGAACGGCTGCGTCGGCGTCGGCGACGGCACCACCGACGGCTTCTTCTGCACCTACGTCACCGACTACCTCGACCGGATGGGCATCGACAGCAAGCAGCTGCAGACCGGCGGCTACACCATCCGCACCACGCTCGACCGCAAGTCCACCGAAGCGGCCAAGGCCGCCGCCGAGGCCCAGGTGCCGACCCAGACCGAAGGCATCGCCAACGCGATGGCGGTCGTCGAACCGGGCAAGGACAAGCACAAGGTGCGGGCGCTGGTCGCCAACCGCGACTACGGCAACGACGCCAGCAAGGGGCAGACCGCCTACGACATCGTGAGCCGGGTGCAGCCGTTCGGCGCGGGCTCGGTCTACAAGGTGTTCACCGCCGCGGCGGCGATCGAGCAGGGCATGAGCATCAACGAGGTGATCGACGTGCCCGCCTCGTACACCTCGCGCGTCTACAAGAACGGCACCGCGCCTTACACGGTCGGCAACGCCGACGGCGTGCAGCCGGGGCCGCGGACGCTGCAGATGGCGCTCGCGACCTCGCCGAACACCGCGTTCGTCGCGCTGTCCGAGCGGGCCGGGCTGAACAACGTCGTCGACATGGCCACCAGGCTCGGCCTGCGCACCGGCATGACCAGGGTCAACTCGTCCGGTCAGACGTTGAAGGAGGACGGTTCGAACGGGCCGTCCCAGGCCGATGCGGTCAAGAACGGCAACCGCGGCGCGTTCACCCTCGGCTACACGCCGACCAGCGTCCTGGAGCTGTCCAACGTCGGCGCGACGATCATGAGCGAAGGCGTGTACTGCCCGCCGACGCCGATCGAGGAGATCACCGACCGCAACGGCAACCCGGTCCAGCTCCCCGAGGCGCCGTGCGAGCAGGCGGTCTCCCCGCAGACGGCCGCGCAGCTGGCGCAGGGCATGAGCAAGGACGACACCGAGGGCACCTCCCGCGCGGCCGCCCAGGCCGTCGGCTGGTCCCGGCCGATGATCGGCAAGACCGGTACCACCCAGGAGCACAAGTCCGCGGCGTTCCTGGCCGCCACCCCGCAGATGTCGGGCGCGGTCCTGACCTACGCCGACGGCGCGCGACCCCAGGGCATCTGCGACAGCGGCGGCGACGCGCCGCCGACCCTGTGCGGCAAGAACGGCGGCAACATCTACGGCGGCAAGGTGCC
>NZ_JBEOVY010000429.1:0-5811 GCF_040295745.1 Saccharopolyspora sp. NPDC002686 | reverse complement strand
GTTCACCTCGGTTGGTGAGGTGAACGGGCCGTTCGCGGTGTGGGGGTCACTGGCCGCGGAGGAAGGCTTCCACGGTGTCCTTGGTGACGACCTGGACCGGGATGTTGGTCGGTTGGCCGGGGCCGAGGTCGTGGGTGCGGGCCGCTCGGACCGCCTGCTCCACCGCCGCCTTGCCGAGCAGCTTCGGCTGCTGGGCCACGTCGGCGCTCTCGGTGCCTGCCTTGACCGCCTCCAGACCCTCCGGGGTTCCGTCGAAGCCGACGACCTTGACGTCGGTGCCCGCTCGGGCACCCAGGGCCTTGATCGCGCCCAGCGCCATCTCGTCGTTGGCCGCGAAGACGCCGCGGATCTCCGGGTGGGCCTGCGCGATGTTCTGCATCACGTCCAGCGCCTTGGTCCGGTCGAAGTCGGCCGGCTGCGAGGCCACCACCTGGATGCCCGGGTGGTTGCGGATCTCGTCGGTGAAGCCCTGGCCGCGCTCCCGCGCCGCGGACGTGCCGGGCTCGCCTTCCAGCACCGCGATCGGCCCGGAGCCCACCTGCTCCGCCAGCTGCTGGGCGGCCAGGCGGCCACCCGCGACGTTGTCGGAGGCGACCGTGGTGACCACGTTGCCTGCGCTGGGTGCGCGGTCCACGCCGATCACCGGGATCTGCGCCGAGTTCGCCGCCTGCACCGACGGCACCACCGCGTCGGAGTCGACCGGGTTGACCACGATCGCGTCGACGTTCTGCGCGATCGCGTTCTGCACCGCGTTCGCCTGCTGCGAGGCGTCCTCGGACGCGTCGGTGACCCGCAGGTCCACGCCGAGCCGGTCGGCCTCCTGCTGCGCGCCTTCGCGCAAGTCGACGAAGAACGGGTTGTTCAAAGTGGACACCGACAGCGCGACCTTCAGCCGGCCGTCGTCTGCGGCGTTCTGCCGCTGGTAGATCGCCCAGCCCGCGGCCACCACCAGCAGCGCGGTCACCGCCGCCGTCGCACGGCGCACCGAAGGACTGCGCAGCAGCCCCGGACCGCGCTTCCCGCTGCGGCGACGCTGGCGCGCGGTGTCGAACAACACCGCCGCGGCGATCACCGCACCGATGACGACCTGCTGCCAGAACGCCGAAACGTCGAGCAGGTTCAGGCCGTTGCGCAGCACCGCGAGGATCAGCGCGCCGACGAAGGTGCCCAGCGCCGAACCGACACCACCGGCCAGGCTCGCCCCGCCGATCACCACCGCCGCGATCGCGTCCAGCTCGTAACCGGTGCCCGCTTCGGGCTGCGCCGAAGCCAGCCGCGCCGCGAGCAGGATGCCCGCCACCGCGGCGAAGAGCCCGGACATGGCGTAGATCAGCAGCCGCTGGCGGGTGACCTTGATGCCGGACAGCCGCGCGGCCTCGTCGTTGCCGCCGATCGCGTACATCGCGCGCCCGGCGTAGGTGCGGCGCAGCACGAACGCCGTGATCAGCCCGATCACCAGCATCACCAGCACCGGGTAGGGGAGCACGCCGAACAGGGCACCGCTGCCGATCTCGGTCAGCCAGCCGTCCAGGCCGATCGGGCGACCGTCGGAGATGACCAGCGCCAACCCGCGCGCCACGCTGAGCATCGCCAGCGTCGCGATGAACGGCGGCACCCGGCCCGCGGTGATCAGCACACCGCTGAGCAGACCGGCCACCGCACCTGCGGCCAGACCGATCGGGACCGCCAGCCACAGCGGAAGACCGGCCGAGGTCACCGCCCAGCCGGCGACGATCCCGGCCAACCCGGCGACGCTGCCCACCGACAGGTCGATGCCGCCGCTGACGATCACGAACGTCATGCCGAACGCCAGCACCGCCACCACGGACGCCTGCACGCCCACGTTGAGCAGGTTGTTCGGGGTCAGGAAGTCCGGTGACAACAGCGCCAGCAGGACCACCAGCGCGACCAGCCCGCCCAGCGGACCGCCCGCGCGGCCGAGCGCGGCCCGCCAGCGGGGGGTGGTGCCGACCTCGTTGTCAGGCATCGCTTTCTCCTCCGGTGTTCTCCGCCGAGACGGCGAGCGCCAGCACGCGCTCCTGAGTCGCCTCGGCACCGTCCAGCTCGCCGCGCAGCCGTCCATCGGCCATCACCAGCACGCGATCGCTGAGCCCGAGCAGTTCGGGTAGATCGCTGGAGACGACGAGCACCGTGGTGCCCGCGCGGGCGAGTTCGTTGATGAGTTCGTAGATCTCGGCGCGGGCACCGACGTCGATGCCGCGCGTGGGTTCGTCGAGGATGAGCACCCGCGGCTCGGCCAGCAGCCACTTGCCGATGACGATCTTCTGCTGGTTGCCGCCGGAGAGCGCCAGCGCGGGCTGGTCCAGCCCGGGGGTGCGGATCCGCAGCCGCTGCACCGACTCCGCGGCTTCGCGCCGCTGCGCGGCGAGGTCGACCAGGCCGGCCCTGGTGCGGTCGGAAATCGTTGCCATGCCGAGGTTCTCGGCCACCGAAGCGCCCAGCACCAGGCCCTGCCCGGCGCGGTCTTCGGGGACCAGCGCGAGACCGGCGGCGCGGGCCGCGGCGATGTCGCCGGACGGGATCGAGCGTCCGCCGACCAGCACTTCGCCCCGGTCGTAGCGGTCGGCGCCGAACAGCGCGCGCACCAGCTCGGTGCGTCCCGCGCCGACCAGGCCGCCGATGCCCAGCACCTCGCCGGCCCGCGCGGTGAAGCTGATGTCGGACAGCACGCCGTAGCTGGTCAGGCCGCGGACCTCCAGCTGCACGTCGCCGATCTCGGCCTCGCGGGGCGGGTACTGCTGGTCGACGCTGCGGCCGACCATGAGCCGCACCAGCTCGGCCTGGTCGGTGTCGGCGGGCACCTCGCCCACCTTGGTGCCGTCGCGCAGCACGCTGACCCGGTCGCCGATCTCGGCGACCTCGTCGAGCAGGTGCGAGATGAACACGACGCCGACGCCCTGCGCGGTGAGGTCGCCGACGATGCTGAACAGCCTGTCCACTTCGGACCGGCTGAGCACCGCGGTCGGCTCGTCCATGATCAGGAAGCGGGTGTCCAGGCTGAGCGCCTTGGCGATCTCCACCAGCTGCCGGTACGCGACGCCGAGCTCGCCGACGATCGCGTCCACGTCGAGGTCCAGGCCCATCCGCTCGATCAGCTCGCGCGCCTGGCGTCGCATCGCGCGGCGGTCGATCACGCCGAAGCGGCGGGGCGGACGGCCCAGGTAGATGTTCTCGGCCACGGTCAGCTGCGGGACCAGCGCCATCTCCTGGTGGATGGTGGCGATGCCCAGCCGTTCGGCGTCCTCGGGGCCGTGGAAGCGCACCTGCTTCCCGTCCACCCGGATCTCCCCGGTGTCCGGGCGGTGCGCCCCGGCGATCATCTTGATCAGCGTGCTCTTGCCCGCGCCGTTCTCCCCGAGCAGCACGTGCACCTCGCCCGGGCGCAGGTCGAAGTCCACGGCGTCCAGGGCGCGCACACCGGGGTAGATCTTGGAGACCCCGATCAGCTCCAGATGCCCGTCGTCGGCCATCACGGTCAGCTCCACTCGTCGTTGAGCGCGGAAACTGTAATCGGTTTCCGTAGCTGGGCCACAATGAACGATGGGCGACCGGCTGTCAAGTGGCGAAACTCGGAGCGAAACCGATTACACTCCGATCGGCCGTGCGGCAACGGAGCGCGCACGACCCCGAGCGGAGGAGGTGGCGTGGGCGTCACGATCCACGATGTGGCGGCGCGAGCCGGGGTTTCGGTGGCGACGGCGTCCCGCGCGCTGTCCGGCCAGCGCGGAGTGCGCGCGGCCAACCGGGACAAGGTGCTCGCGGCGGCGCGCGAGCTCGACTACGAGCCCAACGTCGTGGCGGCATCGCTGCGCAGCCGCACCACGCACACCATCGGCATGGTCGTGCCCCGGATCTCGAACCCGTTCTTCGCCACGCTCGTCGAGTCGATCGAGAAGCAGCTGCACGACGGCCAGCGCAGCCTGCTGCTGGCCAACTCGCACTACGAACCGGAGGTCGAGCAGCGCCAGGTGCGCGCGCTGCTGGACCGCCGCGTCGACGCGCTGATCATGATCCCGTGCCACCGCGAGCGCAGCGGTGAAGCGCTGACCACGGCCGCGGCCCGGATCCCGGTGATCCAGCTCGACCTGCGGGTGGACGGTTTCGCGGGCAGCTGGGTCGGCGTGGACAACGAGGCCGGGGTCTGGCAGGTGGTCCGGCACCTGACCGAGCGCGGCGCCCGGCGGCTGGTGTTCGTCGGGGCGCAGCCCACCGACTCGGCTGCTCAGGCCCGCCTGGACGGTTTCCGGCGAGCGGTCGGCGATGGTGATGACGTGCTGCTGGGCGACTTCAGCAAGGAGTGGGGGCAGCAGGCGGCTCGGCGGCTGCTGGAGCGGGATTCGCTGCCCGACGGCATCGTCTGCGGCAACGACACGATCGCCCTCGGCGTGCTGGGCGAACTGGCGAACAGCGGTGTCCGCGTCCCGGAGGACGTCCTGGTCGCGGGCTTCGACGACATCCCCTACGCCGAACTCGCCCAACCGGCCCTGACGACGGTCCGCCAACCCCAGGAGCAGATCGCGGCGGAAGCGGTCCGAGGCCTCGACGCCCGCCTCTCCGGAGACGAAACAACCCCCCGGAGCATCGCGATCACCCCGGACCTGATCATCCGCTCCTCCACCTGACCCGACCCGGCCTGATCTTCGGTCCGATCCCGCATCGTGGACCACAGTTTCAATGGAAACTGTGATCCGCCGTGCCTGGGTTCCGCAGTTTCAATTGAAACTGCGGTCCCCCGGCGTGTCGGGACCCGACATGCCGACGGGTGTGGACAGGTCGTCCGGGCTGTGGAGAACTTCCGCAAGTTCAATGGAAATCGGAGGTCTGATTTCCATTGAAATTGCGGGTTTGACCGGATCGGGGACGGCGGAGCGGGGTGGATGGGGGTGGGAATCGCCGGGGTCGGGTCGTTCGGGTGTTCGGATAGTGTGGGGCGCGACCTGTACCCGGAACGCCAGGTGTCTACTGTGGACGAATTAGTGCGGGAGTGGACCGCGCAGCTGCTCGACTCCGGCAACGTCGCCGCGCTGATCGCGGGCCTGATCTCGCTGGTCCTGGTGGTCAACCGCGCCACCTGGCTGCCGCTGCGCAACGTCGTGACCATCGCGCACGAAGGCGGGCACGCGGTGATCGCGCTGCTCAGCGGTCGCAAGCTCAACGGCATCCGCCTGCACTCCGACACCTCCGGGCTCACCGTGTCGACGGGCAAGGCGACCGGGCCGGGCATGGTCTTCACCCTGTTCGCCGGGTATCCGGCGGTGTCGCTGCTCGGTCTCGGTGGCGCGTGGCTGGTGACCGCGGACCTGGCGCACGTGATGCTGTGGGGCTGCCTGGTGCTGCTGGCGGCGATGCTGCTCGCCATCCGCAACGCCTACGGCGTGCTGTCGATCCTGCTGACCGGGTGCGCGGTCTTCGCGGTGGTCTGGTTCGCCACCCCGGCCTGGCAGGCGCTGTGCAGCGCCCTGCTGAGCTGGTTCCTGCTCATCGGCGGTCTGCGGCCGATCGGCGAGCTGAGCCGCAAGCGCTCGCGCGGCAGGGCGGCCAACTCCGACGCCGACCAGCTCGCCCGCCTGACCAGAACGCCCCCCGGCCTCTGGCTGACCACCTGGTACCTCCTCGGTCTGGTCGCGCTGGTCCTCGGCGGAACCTGGCTCCTCCTGATGCCGCAGGTCTGATCGGTCGTGAGTGCGTAACAGTGTTCGAACACAACGAGCCCCGAGGAGCCTTGGCCGGTACGGACCGTCGCGCGCAAGATCGCCGAGTGGATCAACCGCCTCGGCTCGATCTGGGTCG
>NZ_JBEOVY010000428.1:0-5818 GCF_040295745.1 Saccharopolyspora sp. NPDC002686 | reverse complement strand
GTGCGTAACAGTGTTCGAACACTGTTACGCACTCACGACCCCGGTCAGGCCGCCGCCGGAACCGACGACGCGGGCACCGGCTCGGTCTTCCGGCTCGGGGCGAGGAGCGTGGCGACGGCGAGGGCGCCGAGGGCGGTCAGGGCCGCGATCGACCAGAGCAGGACCTGCCAGGACTCCGTGAGGAGGACGGCCTGCTCGGGGCCGGCGAGCTTCCCGGTCGCCACCCGCCCGGCCTGCTCCGCACCGATCTGCCCGGTCAGCAGGCTGATCAGGATCGAGCCGAACAGCGCCAGCACCAGCGTCTGCGACCCGCCGCGCACGGTGTTCAGCAGTCCGGCGGCCATCCCGGCGCGCGACTGGTCGACCTGGTTCATCGCCTGCGCGTCGATCAACCCGCTGGCCAGGCCGACCCCGATGCCGATCGTCAGCAGCGGGCCGAGCAGCTGCCACGCCCCGATCCCCGGGTGCAGCCCGGTCAGCCACGCGTTGCCCGCCGAGATCAGCAGCAGCCCGGTGACGATCAGCAGCCGCGGCGAGGTGCCCCGGTTCACCAGCCGCCCGCCCAGCAGCGGCAGGACCAGCATCGGTGCCGTCGACATCAGCATGATCAGACCCGAATCCCGCGCCGACAGCCCGTTCGCGCCCTGCAAGTAGGTCGGCAGGAACGAGGTCATCCCGCCGAAGCCCAGCACCATCACGACCCCGGCCAGCACCCAGCCGACGAACGGCCGGTTCCGCAGCAGCGACAGGTCGAGCACCGGGTGCGCGCTGCGCCGCTCGACCACCGCGAACGCGGTCAGGAATCCGGCGCCCGCGACCAGCAGGCCGAGCACGAGCGGGCTCGTCCAGCCGGCCCGGGAGCTCTGGGTGATGGCGAACATCGCTGAGGCGAGCCCGGCGATGAAGGTCGCCGCACCGAGCCAGTCCGCTCGCGGTCGCTGCTCGGCGCGCGATTCGGTCATCGCGAAAGTGCCTGCCAGCAGCAGGATTCCGGCCGCGGCGAAGGCGCCGAAGGTGGCCCGCCAGCCGAGCGTGCCGACCAGCCATCCGGCCAGCGTCGGACCGATCGCGAGCCCGATGCCCGCCGTGGTGCCCATCGCGGCGAACGCCTTGGTCCGCTCGGCACCGCTGAAGGTGGTCGCCAGGATGGCGCCACCGCCGGCCATCACCCCGGCCGCACCCGCACCCGTCGCGGTGCGCGCCACGTCCAGCACGAGGATGTTCGGCGTCAGCGCGGCGACCAGGCTGCCGGCCGCGAACGTCGCCGCGCCGAGCCGGTAGATCCGGCGCCGCCCGAGCAGGTCGCCGGTCGAGCCGGCGACGAGCATGAACGACGACGCGGTGAGGAAGTACCCGGTCACCACCCACTGCAGCGCACCACCGGAGGTGTTCAGCGCCGTCCCGATCTGCGGCAGCGCAACGGTGGTGCCGGACATCGACATCGGCAGCAGCAGGTATCCGAGCAGCACGAACAGCAGCGTCAGCTTGTTCTTCACGGTCGCTCCTCGGCTTATGCGGTGTAGGGCTCGGCGGTCCGCGCGCTGCGCAGCGCGCGTGCCCACCAGGAGAGCTGGGCCAACATGCCCTTCGCGGCGGCGTTGCTGCCCTCGTCGATCGGCGCGCCGCTCTCGTCGAAGCGGTCCCAGGCGTTGTGGAAGCTGACGGTGTCGCGGACGGTCGTCGCGTGCAGTTCGGCGAACACCAGCCGCAGCTGCTCGACGGCCCGCAGCCCGCCGCCCATCCCGCCGTAGGACACGAAACCGACCGGCTTGGCCTGCCATTCGGCGCGGTAGAGGTCGATCGCGTTCTTCAGCGCGGCGGGGAAGCTGTGGTTGTACTCCGGCGTGACGACGACGTAGGCGTCCGCCGCGGCCAGGCGGCCGGCCAGTTCGGTGACGTGCTGGTCGGCGGGCGTGCCGATGATGGTGGGCAGCGGGATCTCGGCCAGGTCGATGACGTCGACGTCGCCGAACTGCTGCGCCTGCTCGGCGAACCAGTTCGCCACGGTCGGCCCGAAGCGGCCTTCCCGGTTGCTCCCGATGATCATGGCCAGTCGCAGTGCGGACATCTTCGCTCCTCGGTGGATGCGGTGGAGGGGGACGCGAGGTAAAGTACAACGAGCAATGTACTTAGTGCAATGGTTGTTGTACTTATTTTTCGGGAGGGTGCTTTGAGCAGGGAGAACGTCTCGCGGCGAGGGGCGGAGAAGCGGCGCGCCGTCCTCGAAGGGGCGCGGGAGGTGTTCGGCCGGGACGGCTACACCCGGGCCAGCATCGACGCGATCGCCAAGACGTCCGAGGTCTCGACGCGCACCATCTACAACCACTTCGCGGACAAGGCGGAGCTGTTCCGCGAAGTGGTCATGGAGAGCGCGGCGGAGGTCCGCGAAGCCCAGCTGGTCGACCTCGACCGCCACCTCGGCAAGATCGTCGACCTGGAGCAGGACCTGGTCGACCTCGGCCGCGCGTTCGTCCTGATCCCGGGCGAGTTCCGCGCGCACTTCGCGCTGGTGCGGCAGATCAACGCCGAGGTCGGGCACATCCCGGAGGACGTCCTCGAAGCCTGGCAGGAAGCAGGACCGCGCCGCGTGCACGAGGCGCTCGCGCGTCGGATGGCCGAACTCGGCGAGCGAGGACTGCTCGAGGTCGACGTCCCGCATCGCGTGGCCGGGCACTTCGTCGCGCTGGTGGGCACGGAGATCCAGAGCCGCACCTACTACGGCGCGCTGCCCCTCGCCGAGGAGGAGCTCGACGAGATCGTCACGGCCGGTGTGCGGGCGTTCCTCCGCGCCTACGGTCCGAAGTAGACACCGGGGTGGGAGGGAGCCGGTCGTCCGGCGCTAGCCTCACCGCGTGGGGATTGACATGAGCGGGAACGAGCCGGAGTCCGCGATGGACGAGTACGACGCCGAGGCACCGATGGGGCTCAAGGAACTCCTCGGGCTGCCGGACCGGCTCCCGCCGCTGCGGCTGCCGTCGGATGAGGAGCTGGCGGTCGCCGCCCGGCAGAGCACGCTGCTCGACCGCCTCCGGCAGTTGGCGCTGCGGGCCGTCGAGCGACCGGGTGCGGAATGGGCGGCTGCCGACGTGATCGCAGCCGCCGAGGCGCTCGGCGTGCGTGTGCCGGACTCGGTCGAAGAGCTGGACGACATCCCGGACTTGGCCTGCCTGTGGGCGCTGGCGGTCGATGCGGGGTTCTTTGACCCCGCCCACCCGGACGTGCCGGGGCCGGCCCTCGAGGAATGGCCGGACGGCGGCGTCGAAGAGGTGCTGGACACCTGGTCCGACGTGCTGGGGCTGATCGTCGAGGGCGGCTTCCACGGCGAGTCCGGCGACCTCGACCTGGAGGACGTCGGCGTTTTCGCCATGACGATGCTGTTCATGGCCCGCAACGACGGCATGCCCATCGCGGAGCTGCGGAGCATGATCGCGGACCTCGCCGATGCCGAGCCGGACGCGTGGGACGCCTGGGTCGGGACCAGCGGTGACCCAGCCGACCGGCTGCTCGCGATGCTGACCGACCTGGGCGCGGCGCTGGTCGACGGGGGAATCGCCCGGCTGACCCCGCTCGGCCAGTACGCATTCGCCGGCGCGCTGACCGCGAGCGGTGTCGAGGTGCCGCTGCTCCCGCCGGTCGAGGAAACGACCGCCGAGGAACTGGTCGAGTTCGCCAAGGGCGTCGGGGACGCCGAGCTGGAAGCCGAACTGGCGGCGTGGATCGCGTCCCGGACTCCGGAGGAAGCGCTCGACGCACTGCTCACCGCGGCTGCGGCGGGTGCCGTGGAGGACCGGATGATCGCGGTGACCATCGCGAAGACCATCGAAGGCGAACAGCGGTGGCGCCAGGCGCTGGACGAACCCGTGCTTCGGCCGTACGCGAAGATGGTGTTCCAGGAGCTCAGCGGCGACGAACCCGAGTACGAGCTGACTGCGGCGGAAGCGGCGTGGCTGCTCACCGATCTGCTGTCGACCGCTTCGGACGCCGCCGACCCCGACGAAATCCCCGCTCTGCTGGCGGAATCCGTCCCCGCCGGGCAAGAGGTGGAGATCTTCGAGCAGATCTGGCGCCTGGACCACCCGCACGCGCGCGAGGTGCTCGAGCTGATCGGCAGGACCCACCCGGAGAAGCGGATCGCCAAGGCTGCCCGCAAGGCCGCGCTCAAGGTCCAGTCGCGCTGAGGATCGTGGGCGTTGAAGCCGGTTTCAACGCCCACGATCCCGATCAGGCGGCGTCGAGGAGGATCTCGCGGAAGTCGTCGAAGGCTTCGCGCACGATGTTGTGGCTGATCGGCAAGGTGCGGACGTGCCACGACGGGTCGTCCTTCAGCCGCTCGTAGGTCTGCGTGAACGGGGAGTTCTCGAACTCGGTGCAGTAGACGTACTCGCGGCGCGGAACCCGGCGGTGCGCGCCGGTGAGGCGGATCTGCTGGGTCATCGTGGCGAGCGGGTGCGGCACCGTGCGCTCGTCCAGGATCGGCAGCGGCGCGAACGCGAACCCGTCGGCACCGGCGCCGCCCGCGTACCAGTCGTGCCAGAACCCGCTGGTCAACGACCAGGCCGAATCCCCGTCCTCGGGCGCGAAAGCGTCGACGTGCAGCAGGGTCTTGATCCGCTCCGGAACCCGGTCGGCGACGCCGGCGATCACCATCCCGGCGTAGCTGTGCCCGCACAGCACGACATCGCGCAGGTCCTCGGACTCCAGCAACCGGACGACGTCGTCGATGTGGGTGTCCAGGTTGATCCCGGCCGCAGACTCCTGCGGCCCCAACCCGGTCAAGGTCATCGCGTGCACGGAGTGCCCCGCGCCGCGCAGCTCGGCCGCGATGTCGTCGTACCACCAACCGCCGTGGCAAGCCCCCGGAACCAGCACGTACGTCGCCATATCTCCTCCTCGAATCGCTCTGAAACCGACCCTAGGAGCCCATGAGGACAGGATCTGTCCACAAGATCTATTTCTTTGCGACGAACTCAGCGGGTCAGCAGGGAGGTGACCTTCACGGCAGTGCTGTTGATCCAGACGTCGGAGTACTCCACGGCCTGCCCGTCGCGGGTGTAGGTCACCTGCTCCAGGTAGAGCACCGGCGTTCCGGTCGGGATCTCCAGGGCCTCCGCGACGTCCTCGCGGGCCGGCTCGGCGCTGAACGTGCGGCGTCCTTCGGCCACCGGGAGCTGGTAGGACTTCTCCAGCACGTCGAACAGCGAATTGTGTTCGAAGTCAACGTCTTCGACGCCCGGGCACAGGTCGGCGCGCACCCAGTTCACCAGGTACGCCAGCGGTCCCTGCGCGCCCCGGAACACGCGCACCAGCCGGAGCCCGGGGGTGCCGGGCGGGGCGCCGAGGAGGGCCTGCACCGCCATCTGCATCCCTTCCAGGCGGGCGCTGACCACCTGGACGTCCAGCGCGTACCCCTGCGCGCGGAAGTCCTCGGACAGCGAGTGCAGGCGCTGCGCGATCTGCGGTTCCAGCACGCCCGCGGTCACGAACGTGCCGCGACCGCGGGTCTGCACCAGCAGCCCCTCGTCGATGAGCAGGGCCAGCGCCTTGCGCAACGTCCCGCGGCTGACGCCGAGCTGCTCGGCAAGTTCCGGTTCAGGCGGAAGCTTGTAGTGCGCCGGCCAGCGCCCACCCAGGATGTCCTCCCGGAAGGACGCCGCGATCTGCACGTGCAGCGGTTCCGGAGCATCCCGCGAGATCCGCGTTGCCACCTGACCCCCTTCAGTCCTGTTCGGCGGCCAGCGGGGTGTCGTGGTAGCCGGCGACCGCCAGGTCTTCGCCCGCTCGGATGCCGTGGTCGCGCAGGGACCCGATCGCGCCGATC
>NZ_JBEOVY010000427.1:0-5821 GCF_040295745.1 Saccharopolyspora sp. NPDC002686 | reverse complement strand
TGATCTTGTGGTGAGACCTTCTTCTACCAGGACCCCACGCCCACATCTCTCCAGGCCACCGGCCATCCCCATTCCACTGAGATCGCCTCATTGAACTTGCGGAAGTTCTCCACAGGACCCGGAACCTGCCCACAACCACCGGTGTCGGATCCCGACGCACCTCGGCATGTCGGGGTCCCGACACGCCGGTGGGACTGCAGTTTCAATTGAAACTGCGGATCCCAGGCACGGCGGATCACAGTTTCAATTGAAACTGCCTTCAGTCCGGACTGAAGGATCGGCGCCTGATCGAGGGAGGCTTTTCCATCCTGTCCGGCCTGGGGCTGGGAGGCATGACCGGCACTGCCACGCAGGACGAGGATGGAAAATCCTCGGTGGAACTTGCGTCACTCCATGACGGCTTGGACGCCGAGTTCGATGTCGATGGTCGGGCCGACGACCGCGATTCCCTTGGCCAATGTGGCCTTCCAGTCCACCGAGAAGTCCTCGCGGCGCAGGGTCGCCGTGGAGTGGCTGGCCACTCGCAGGTCGCCGTCGAAGCCGGGGCCCTGCCACTTGCGCTGACCCAGGTAGGTCGTCTCCAGCTCGACCGGCCGGGTGGTGCCGCGCAGCGTCAGGTGCCCGCTGATCGACCAGCGGTCGGCCCGCAGGTGGGTGAAGCGGTTGCTGGTGAACCGGATGTGCGGGTGGTTCTCCACGTCGAAGAAGTCCGCCGAGCGCAGGTGGTCGTCGCGCATCTTGACGCCGGTCTCGATGCTCGCCGCGTTGATCGCCACCTCGATCCGGGAGTCCTCGAACCGCTCCGCGACCTGCACGACGCCGTCGAACTCCTTGAACATGCCGTGGATCTTGGACATGCCGATGTGCGGGGCCACGAACCGGATTTCGGTGTGGTACGGGTCGAACCGGTAGCGGCCGGGCAGCGGGGGTTCCAGCGATTCGTCCGGCGTCAGCTGGACGGTGCCGAGCTGGACGTGCCGGTTGACGCCGACCTCGACCTGGGTGGTGTAGCGGCGGTAGCCGCCGGCGCTGATGGACAGCCGGTGCTCGCCGGGCGGGACCGAGGTGGCGAAGCTGCCGTAGCTGTCGGTCACGCCGTGCGCGGTCTGCTGGTTGAGGCGGCCCTTCAGCGTCACGACGGCGCCGGGCAGCAGCTGGCCTCGTTCGTCCTGCACCTGGAACGTCACCACCCCGCTGTCCAGCGGCTTGGTGAGGAAGCTGGAGACGCCGGGTCGCGACGAGCCGCTCTTGCCCGCCGAACGCCGCCGCAACTTGGCGAAGATCATCTGGATCCCTCCTGCCCGACCGCCGGCCGCAGCGGGCGAAGTTTTATTTTCAACTACCGGCGGGTCATGCTAGATCGAGTCGGTGCGCGGCCTCCCGTTGCCTTCGGCACATCCGCCCAGCGGAACTACGAGTCGCGCCTGCTCGTTCTCTGAGTGACCTTCGAACAGATCGGGGAGATCGTCGGTTGCGGCGATCTGAAGGTGTCGGCCCCCAGTCGGGCCCTTGGTGGAGGCAGGCACGGTGCACAGTCACTTCAACGGTTTGAAAACGGCGTTGCTGCTGGGCGGTATGAGCGCGCTGGTGCTGCTCATCGGATCGCTGTTCGGGCGGACCGGCTTGGTGATCGGCCTGGTCGTCGCGCTCGCCATGAACGGCTACGCCTACTTCAACTCGGCGAACCTGGCCCTGCGCGCGATGCACGCCAGGCCGGTGTCGGAGGCCGAGCAGCCCGCGATGTACCGGATCGTCCGCGAGCTGGCGACCTCGGCCAAGCAGCCGATGCCCGCGCTCTACATCAGCCCGACCCGAGCCCCGAACGCCTTCGCCACCGGCCGGAACCCGCGCAACGCCGCGGTGTGCTGCACGGCCGGGATCCTGGAGCTGCTCAACGAGCGCGAGCTGCGCGCGGTGCTCGGGCACGAGCTCTCGCACGTGTACAACCGGGACATCCTGATCTCCAGCGTGGCCGGGGCGCTGGCCAGCGTGGTGACCTTCCTGGCCAACTTCGGGATGTTCTTCAGCATGTTCGGCCGGGACGAGGACCGCCCCAACCCGATCGCGATGCTGCTCGTCGCGCTGGTCGGTCCGATCGCGGCGGCGGTGGTGCAGATGGCGGTCAGCCGCTCCCGCGAGTACCAGGCCGACCAGTCCGGGGCCTCGCTCACCGGCGATCCGCTGGCGCTGGCCTCCGCCCTGCGGAAGCTGGAGCGCGGCACCCAGCAGGCGCCGCTGGCGCCGGAACCGAAGCTGGTGTCGCAGTCCCACCTGATGATCGCCAACCCGTTCCGCCCCGGCGAGCGGATGGCCCGGCTGTTCTCCACGCACCCGCCGATCGAGGACCGGGTGCGCCGCCTCGAGGGCATGGCGGGCCACCAGCTCCCGCCGTCCTGGTGACGGCTCAGCGCGTGGCGCCGGAGCGGCGGGCGACGTCCATGACGTACTCGCCGTAGCCGGACTTGGCGAGGCGGGCGCCGAGCTCGTAGCAGGCGTCCGCGGAGATGTATCCCATCCGGAGCGCGATCTCCTCCAGGCAGGCGATCCGCACGCCCTGGCGGTGCTCAAGCACCTGCACGAACTGGCCCGCTTCGACCAGGGAGTCGTGCGTGCCGGTGTCCAGCCACGCGAAGCCGCGGCCCAGCGAGGTCAGCCGGGCTCGGCCTTCGCGCAGGTAGGCGAGGTTGACGTCGGTGATCTCCAGCTCGCCGCGCGCCGACGGGGTCAGGCCCTTGGCGATGTCGACCACGTCGTTGTCGTAGAAGTACAGCCCGGTGATGGCCATGTTGGACTTCGGTTCGGCCGGTTTCTCGACGATCGACACCAGGCGGCCGTCGTCGCCGACCTCGCCGACGCCGTAGCGCTCCGGGTCGCGCACCGGGTAGCCGAACAGCGTGCAGCCGTCGAGATCGCGCACGCACTGCTGGAGGATCCCGGAGAAGCCCTGGCCGTAGAAGATGTTGTCGCCGAGCACCAGCGCCACCGGGTCGTCACCGACGAAGTCGGCGCCGATCACGAAGGCCTCGGCGAGCCCGTTGGGTTCGGGCTGCTCGGCGTAGGAGATCTCGATGCCGAACTGCGAGCCGTCGCCGAGCAGCCGCTGGAACAGCGGCATGTCGGCGGGGGTGGAGATGAGCAGCACGTCCCGGATCCCGGCCAGCATCAGCACCGAGAGCGGGTAGTAGACCATCGGCTTGTCGTAGACCGGCAGCAGCTGCTTGGACACGACCTGCGTCAACGGGTGCAGCCGCGTTCCGCTGCCCCCGGCCAGCACGATCCCCTTCACCCCGAGCACCTCCCACTCGAACACCAGCAGAGCCCCCAGTCCGGCGCGGCGGCCAAGACCCCGTGAGTCCTTCGGGCTGCGATAGCGACCCAAAAGACTCACGGGACCGGCGCCCGCACCGGAAACGCGCTTCTCAGCGGTAGTTCTCGAACTGGAGGGCCACGTCGAAGTCGCTGGACTTGAGCAACTGGATGACTTCCTGGAGGTCGTCCTTCTTCTTGCCCGAGACGCGGAGCTGCTCGCCCTGGATCTGCGCCTGGACGCCCTTGGGGCCCTCGTCGCGGATCTTCTTCGAGATCTTCTTCGCCACGTCCTGCGAGATGCCCTGCACGATCTTGCCGGAGACCTTGTAGATCTGGCCCGAACTGGCCGGCTCGCCCATCTCCAGGGCCTTCAGCGAGATGCCGCGCTTGATCAGCTTCTCCTTGAAGACCTCGATCGCGGCCTTGCAGCGCTCCTCGGTCTCCGATTCCAGCACCACCGCGGCCTCCCCGGACCACTGGATCTTGGTGCCGGTGCCCCGGAAGTCGAACCGGTTGGCGAGTTCCTTGGCCGCCTGGTTGAGCGCGTTGTCCACCTCTTGGGTGTCCACCTTGCTCACCACGTCGAAGGACGGGTTTGCCACGTGTCTTACCTCCCGTTGAGACGCAGCCTCGTGTCGTGCGAACACGCTACCGGGTGCGGCGCAGGTGGGGCGGGCTCGCACCGCACCTGCCCAGCAAAAGAACCGACCCCGTGACCAGCTGGTCACGGGGTCGGTTCGGCGTGTGCCAGGTGGAGGATTCGAACCTCCGAAGGCAATGCCGGCTGATTTACAGTCAGCTCCCTTTGGCCGCTCGGGCAACCTGGCGTGCGCACCAGCAGCGCTGGCTTGCGAAAAAAATACTACAACCCGTCGTCCACCCGTTTTCGCCGGGGGTGGTGTTGCGGGTGTTCAGCCCTGTCCGAGATCGAGGACCAGCGCGCTGGCCTGCGCGGAACCGGCGTCCAGCGCGGTGCGCGCCTCCTCAGGCAAGCTGTCCCGGAAGTCCGGTCCGGCCGCTTTGACCAGGACCATCAGCCGCTTGGCGAGTCCGCGGGCCTGGGTGAGCCGGATCTCGTCGGCGGCCAGGACCTGCTGCGAAGCGGCGAGCATCGCGCGATACCGGTCGTTGATCTCGGCGTGCCGGTCGATGACGTCGAACGCCCGCCCGAGGTCCGCGAGTTCCGCCGTGTTGACCTGGACGAAGTACGGATCGAGCACGAGATCGCAGCGTACGCGAGGTGTGGCGCATTGATGGCAGGACTGCCGGATGCGCGGTTCGTCCGGCTAGCCTGGGCGCATGGCCATCGACCGGGCAGCCCGCGCGAAGCGGCGGCAGGAGCAGCGAGCAGCTGCGCCGCGGGAGGCTGAGCCGCGCCCGACCGGGTCGGCGGTCCTGGGCGTCGAAGGGCTGTTCAGCGCGGGTGCGAAGCACCAGCTGGAGCACTTGGCCTGGGTGGAAGTGGTCAAGGAGGACGAGCGCGAGTCCGGCGGTCCCCTGGACCTCGACTCCGACGTGATCCGCCTCGATCCGCGCAGCTGACGCGTCACCCGATCCGCCGTCGAATGCGGTGACGATCACATTCCCGCACGCCGTCCGAGGCGTTCATCCGGCAGCATCGACGCAGGTCAGAAGGGCTGTTCGCGGCTGGACGGACCAAGTGCGGGCCTGCTCCCGGTCGATGCGGGAGGTCCCGTTCACTCCGTATGTTCGAAGTGTGCCTTCGAGCGCTCCATCCACCCCAGGGTCCGCCGCCGATGTCGGCCCCGGCTACCGCGAACAGCTCTACTGGCTGCGCTACCAGGACTTCTTCCCCGGTGCCCTGCAGGTCACCGCGGAGAACGCGCCGGCCGAGCAGTGGTGGTCGTGGCGGGACGTCAAGGTGCACCTCGACCGCGTCGTGCGCGAGCACGCGCCGACCAAGCTGATCGCCCTGCACGGCATCGGCACCTACGGCCGGATGCTCGCGCCGTACGGGCGGCTGCCCGCGCTGTCCGACTTCGAGTTCATCGCCCCCGACCTGCCCGGGTTCGGCCTCACCAGCGCGTCCCGGCGCGGCACCACCTACCAGGACTGGGTGGACTGCGTGCGCGACCTGGTGCGGCTGGAGCGCTCCCGCGACGACCGGCCGATCGTGCTGCTCGGCATGAGCACCGGCGGTCGCCTGGCCTACGACGTCGCCGCGCGCTCCGGTGGTGCGGTGGCCGGGGTGATCGCCACCTGCCTGGTCGACCCGACGCGCAGCGAGGCCCGCCGACGGCTGGCCGCCCGGCCGGAGATGGCCCGGTGGTCCGGCCTGCTCGGGCTGGTGCCCGGTCCGCTGTCGGTCGCGCGGGTGCCCGCGCACTGGCTGGCCAACATCGCCGCGGTGTCCAACCACGCCCAGCTGGCCAACCTGGTGTGGGTCGACTCCGGCGTGCGGATCTTGTCGAGAGGCTCCGTCAACGCGCCGTGCAGTGTCTCGCCCGAGAATCCGGCAAAGTCGATCGACACCTCGGGCTGCTCAAATGCG
>NZ_JBEOVY010000426.1:0-5838 GCF_040295745.1 Saccharopolyspora sp. NPDC002686 | reverse complement strand
ACAGGCCGGACGACCTGTCCATACCTTCCGGCGTGTCGGGCGCCGGACACGCCGTGGGACCACAGTTTCAATTGAAACTGTAGATCTGCGGAGCCAGCCCGGGCCGCCGGGCAGGGGGGCGCGAATCAGAGGACGACGCGGGTCCGGTCAGTCCTCGCGAGGGGTGATGAGGGCTGCTGCGATTCGGGGGAAGATTTCGGTGAACAGGGTGCTCAGGTTGGGGTCGCTGTTGCTGAAGACCGCTCTTTCCAGTTCTGCGTCGTAGATCGCGATCAGGGCCCTCACGGCGTCTCGGGTGTCGACCTCTGGGCGCATGCCCAGCTCATCCAGGGCGTGCTGCATCAGCTCCGCGACCGCTTCGGTGACCTGGACCAGGTACTCGCCCGCTCGCATGCGCAGTTCCGGGTTCCGGAGGGCGTGCGCGCGGAATTCGGTCAGCAGCAGGTACCAGGTCTTGTCGGCGACCAGGGATTCCGCGCAGGCCGCACCGATCTCGAGGATCGATTGGTGCACCGAGCGCTCTTCGCCGGTGGGGGCTACCGCCTTCTCGATGATCTCCCGGGTCTGGTCGATGCGGGCGGCCATCTCCTCCTCGTAGACCGCCAGGAAGAGGTCTTCCTTCGTCGCGAAGTTGGAGTAGAAGGCGCCGCGGCTGAAGCCTGCTGCCTCGCAGATCAGCTCCACCGGCGCGTCTCGGATGCTGTGCTCGAGGAACACCTCCCGGGCAGCGGAGATCAGCCGTCGACGGGTTTCCGCGCGTCGTCGGGTTTCGCGTCGTTGCGGCTGGTCGGTCATGACCTTGAGTCTCCCGCTCGGTGTTTCGCCTCACAATTTCCCGCGCGAGGTGGCCTCGCGGGGTCCCGGGAAACATACAGTGTGCATTGAATACATCGTGTATCGCATGCACCGCGTATCGCATGCGCCGTGTATCGATCCTCGCTGCGGGAGTGTTCCGGTTGTCGTCTTCGCTGTACCGACTCGGGCGGGCCGTGGTCCGCGCCAGGACTTGGGTGCTGGTCGCGTGGCTGGCGCTGCTCGCCGTGCTGGGCGGCGGCGCGTTCTTCCTGCAGAAGGGGATGGAGACCAGCCTCGAGATCCCCGGCGCTGAATCGCAGGAGGCGCTGGACCACCTCAACAACGTCTTCCCGCAGATGACGGGCTCGCGGGCGCAGCTGGTGTTCACCGTGCCGCCGGGCGAGCAGGTCGACTCGCCGGAGGTGCGGCACGCCTTCGAGGGGCTCATCGACCGCGTTTCCGGCTGGGACGGCGTGGGCGCGGTGATGAGTCCGCTGGACGACCTGGTGAAGAACCAGGTCTCCGCGGACCGCAGCACCGGTCTGATCAACATGCAGTTCGACTTCCCGCCGCTGGACTTCCCCGAGCAGGTCAAGAACGACCTGCTCGGCGAGGCCCACGCGCTGGAGCAGCAGCTCGGCGAGGGCGCTTCGGTGCACATCGGCGGCGACATCTTCGCCAACGCGATGCCCGAGATGGGCGCCACCGAAGCGGTCGGCGTGGTCGTCGCGCTGCTGGTGCTGATGCTGCTGCTGCGCTCGCTGATCGCCGCGGTGATGCCGCTGGTCACCGCGCTCGTCGGCGTCGGCGTGTCGATGACGATCGTGCTGCTGGCGACCGCGTTCACCGAGGTCTCGTCGGCCGCGCCGATGCTCGGCGTGATGCTGGGCCTGGCCGTGGGCATCGACTACTCGCTTTTCATCGTGTCCCGGCACCGCGAACAGCTCGCCGACGGCGTCGACGTCGACGAGTCCATCGCGCGGTCCGTGGCCACCGCCGGTTCGGCCGTCATCTTCGCCGGCGTCACGGTGATCATCGCGCTGCTGGCGCTGGCGGTCCCCGGCATCACGTTCCTGACCACGATGGGCGTGCTGGCCGGTGTCGCGATCGCGATCGGCGTC
This sequence comes from Saccharopolyspora sp. NPDC002686, assembly GCF_040295745.1. Lineage (NCBI taxonomy): Bacteria > Bacillati > Actinomycetota > Actinomycetes > Pseudonocardiales > Pseudonocardiaceae > Saccharopolyspora > Saccharopolyspora sp. NPDC002686. The sequence goes on along the minus strand of NZ_JBEOVY010000426.1, from coordinate 3,922 downwards.
GCGGTGGCGCTCACGATCATCCCGTCGCTGCTGAGCTTCGCCGGTGAACGGCTGCGGCCGGTCAAGGTCCGGCGCCGTCGCGCCGCCAAGCCGCGTCGCGAGCGCCGCTCGTTCGCGCTGACCTGGGTGCGGGCCGCGACCAAGGCGCCGCTGCTGACGATCGTCCTGGTCGTTACCGGGCTCGGCGTGTGCGCGCTGCCGATGGCCGACCTGAAGCTGTCGGTGCCGGACGCGAGCGCGCAGGCCGTCGGAACCCCGGCGCGGGACACCTACGACCACATCGCCGAGAAGTTCGGTCCCGGCTTCAACAGCCCGCTGATGATCACCACCGACATCATCGGCACCAAGGACCCGCTCGGGCAGGTCAACGGCATCGCCGACGAGATCCGCGCGATGCCGGGCGTGGCCGCGGTGCCGATGGCCACGCCGAACCCGACCATCGACACCGGCATCATCCAGGTCATCCCGACCACCGGCGGCGAAGCCGACGAGACCGCCGACCTGGTGCACCGGCTGCGGGCGATGAGCCCGCACTTCGCCGAGAAGTACGGTGCAGGCATCGCGGTGACCGGCGTGACCGCCATCGGCATCGACCTGTCCGAGAAGCTCTTCGACGCGCTGCTGCCGTTCGCGGTGATCGTGGTCGGCCTGACGCTGGTGCTGCTGGCGATGGTGTTCCGCTCGGTGTGGGTGCCGGTCAAGGCCGCGCTCGGCTACCTGCTGTCGGTCGGCGCGACGTTCGGCGCGATCGCGTTCGTGTTCAACCAGGGGCACCTGGCCGGACCGCTGAACATCGCGCACGTCGGCGGGGTCATCAGCTTCATGCCGATCCTGCTGATGGCGATCCTGTTCGGGCTGGCCATGGACTACGAGGTCTTCCTGGTCTCCCGGATGCGCGAGGAGTACAGCCACCACGGCGACGCGAAGCGGGCCATCGAGGCCGGTTTCACCAACGTCGCGCCGGTGGTGGTGGCCGCCGCGGTCATCATGATCTCGGTGTTCGCCGCGTTCGTCCCGCACGGCGACGCCAACATCAAGCCCATCGCGCTCGGCCTGGCGGTCGGCGTGTTCGTGGACGCGTTCCTGGTGCGGATGACGCTGGTGCCCGCGGTGATGGCGCTGCTCGGCGACAAGGCCTGGTGGCTGCCGCGCTGGCTGGCCCGGCGGCTGCCCGCGCTGGACGTGGAAGGCGAGGCGCTGCAGCACGAGCTGCGGCTGGCCGAGTGGCCGGGCAACGACGAGGTGGTCAGCGCCCGCGACCTGAGCATCCACGACGATCGCGGCGACCAGGTCCTCGGCGGCGTGCGGATCGGCCTGCGGCCCGGCGAGGTGCTCGCGGTGGAGGGCGACGAGGCGTCCGCGCTGCTGCACGCGCTCGGCGGCCGGGTCCGGACCGTGCGGGGTGATCTCCGGGTGGCCGGACTGCTGTTGCCGCAGCGGGCGCGGGCCGTGCGCTCGCGGACCGCGCTGGTGCAGTGCCGGGACTCCGCTGAACCTGCCGCCGAAGTCCGGCAGGCGGTGGCCGAAGGCGTGCGGCTGGTGCTGCTCGACGACGTCGACGCGATCTCCTCCGCCGACCAGCGCCGCCAGCTGGCCGGCCTGCTCCGGAATTCGTCCACTTCGGACGGATCGCCGGTGAGCTTCGTCGTGACCTTCCAGAACGCGGGCCTGGTCTCCGACCTGCTGCCGGACCACCGGGTCGACGTTCTGCGGCTTTCCGCGCGGCCGGACGTGTTGTCGGGCCGCCTCCAGGAGGTTTGAGGGCAATGGTGAACCCGTTCACGCACGCCACCCGGCGCGCCGGCGGATCGGTCGGCCGCCTCACCTGGATCGGGCTCGCCCTGGTCCCGGTGCTCGTCGTCGGCGTGCTGGCCTGGGCCTTCTGGGCGCCGATGAGCCAGCACGGCGCCGCCAAGGTCGCGGTGGTCAACAGCGACGAGCCGACCACGATCAACGGCCAGCTGGCCCCGCTGGGCCGGGAGATGGCCGCGAAGCTGGTCAACAGCACCGATTCCGGCTACGTCTGGCAGATGACCTCCGCCGAGGAGGCGTCGGAAGGCCTGGCCGACGGCCGGTACGCGGCGGCGGTGACCATCCCCGCGGAGTTCTCCCGCAACACCGCGTCGGCGATGACCGGCAAGCCGATGGACGCCACCCGCGCCGGGATCTCCGTGGACACCTCGCCGGTCGCGGCTCCCGCTGACGCGGCGGCGGTGGAAGCCGCTGCGCGGCAGAGCGTTTCGGTGTTCAACCAGCAGATCCTGGAGATGCTTCTCGACGGGTTCTACGGCGGGTTCTCCGAGATGCACGGCCAGCTCGGCACCGCCGCCGACGGCGCGCGGCAGCTGGCGGACGGCAGCGGGCAGCTCGCGGACGGCACCAAGCAGCTGGCGGGCGGTGTCGGTCAGTTAGCCGGTGGCGTCGACGAGTTGGCCGGCGGTGTGCCGCAGCTGGCCCACGGCGGCGCGCAGCTCGCCGATGGTGCGCAGCAGCTCTCCGGTGGCCTGAACGAGCTGCACCAGCAGGTTTCGCAGATGCCCGCGCAGACCCGGCAGCTGGCCGACGGCGCGGAGCAGGTCGCGGCGGGCAACCGCCAGATGGCGAACCAGTTCGTCCCGCTCGCCGACAAGATCCTGGCCGCGACCGACCAGATCCCCGACTCCCCCAAGCTCGACGGCCTCGCCGAGCTCGCCGCGCAGTGCCCGGTCGAAGGCCTGACGACGGACTTCTGCACCCGCCTGCGCGCGGACGTCGACAAGGTCAACCAGCGCGAGGGCGCGCTGGACGGCATCAAGGACAAGATCCAGCAGCCGGTGAAGCAGGCCCGGGACGGTTTCGAAGGCCTCGCCTACGGTTCCGAGCAGGTCGCCAAGGGCACCCGGATGCTCGCCGACAACTCGGGCCAGCTGGTCTCCGGCATCGGCCAGCTCGCCGACGGCGGCACCCAGCTCAGCAGCGGTGCGCAGCAGCTGTCCGGTGGGCTGAACCAGCTCAACGGCGGAGTTCAAGAGCTCAACGGCGGCGTCAAGGAACTCGACGGCGGCGTGGGCCAGCTGGTCTCCGGCGCCGAGCAGGTCGCCGACGGCAACCGGCAGTTCGCCGACAAGATCGCCCCGGCCGTCGACCAGCTGCCCAACTACACCGACGAGGAGCGCGCCCATCTCAAGACGGTGGCGTCCAGCCCGGCCGCGTTGCAGTCCGACCTGCCCGGCTTCGGCAAGTCGCTGATCGCCCTGCTGATCGCGATCGCGTTCTGGACGGCGGCGCTGGGCATCTACGCCGTGACCAGGGCGGTCCCGGCCGACGCGGCGAGCTCCCGCCGCTCGACCTGGCGCCTGGTGCTCTCCTCGCTGCTCCCCGGCGTGCTGATCGCGGCGATCGGAGCAGTCGTGGTCAGCGCGGCGCTGGCCCCGTTCCTGGACCTGTCCTTCGGCTCCTGGGCGGCTTTCGCCGGAGTGACGCTCCTGGCGGCCCTGGCGTTCGTGGCGCTCAACCAAGCCCTGACCGCCTTGTTCGGCAACCCCGGCCGGATCGTGTCGATCGCGGTCCTGGTGTTGGCGGCAGCGACCGGAGTGGTCTCCACGATCCCGGGCACTCTCCAGACGATCAGCGCGATCCTCCCGACCCACGGAGCGGTCCAAGCCCTCTCAGCGATCGTCACCGGCTCCGGCGGAGCCATCAGCGGAGCGCTCCAACTCGCGGCCTGGCTGGTCGCAGGCCTCCTGATCACCGTGCTGGCAACGGACCGGTCCCGTGTCCTCCCGGCCAAACAGCTCCGCCGCCGCCCCACTCCCCCGGCCTGGTAGCGATCTTCACCTTATGGTGTGGTGCTGGGGGGCGTGGTGTGGGGGGTCTTGGTGATGAACGGGAAAGAAAAGAGGACCCCCACACAGGAGACCAACGCCGCGAGCGGGAGATGAAA
>NZ_JBEOVY010000425.1:0-5849 GCF_040295745.1 Saccharopolyspora sp. NPDC002686 | reverse complement strand
GGTTGGCCTCGTCGGTGGCTTCCCGGACGCGGCGCTCGGCCTCGGACTTGCTGTTGGCCTCCTGCTCGGCCAGGGTGCGCATCGATTCGCTGCGGCGCGCGGCCATTGCGATCTCGAAGTCCTCTTCGACCTGCGTGCGGCGGGCCTCGGACTCCTTGTCGGCGCGCTTGCGGTTCTCCTCGGCTTCCCGGGTGATCCGCTCCGCTTCGGCCTTGGCGCGGTCCATCAGCGTGCGGTGCTCGGTCTCCATCTCGGAGCGCCGGCTGTCCACTTCGGAGATCAACCGCTCGTAGCGGGTGCGCAGGTTGTTGGCCTCGGCTTCGGAGCGCGCGCGGATCTGGGCCGCGTCGTTCTCGGCGCGGCCGCGGATCTCGTTGGCCTCGTCCTGGGCCAGCCGCAGCATCCGCTGCAGGCGCTCGCTGAGGCCTTCCAGGGTCGTCGGCGGCTTGGCCAGCCGGTCCACCTGGCCGCGCAGGTTCTCGATCTCGGAGCGGGCCGACTCCAGCTGCTTGGACAGGTCGTTGGCCTGGGAGACGGCGGCGTCGCGATCCGCGCTCAGGATGCGGATGTCGGCGTCGAGGCGCTCCAGGTGCTCATCGACCTGGGCGCGGTCGTAGCCGTTCTTTCGAACGAGGTCGAAACCCGATCCAAGGGGTAGCAAGTCGCGGTCGTCGGCAAGGCCCATGGGGACCAAGTTACCTGGAAGGCAGCGTTGTTGTGGGAGGTGTGGCGCGGATCGGCCGGATTTTCCGAGCCGATCGGATCACTCCTGCGCCCGGCGCGTTGCGCAACCCCCAACCCCCGCAACCGAAACCGGCGAACGCCGATCCGGGCAGTGACGAACCGGACAAACCGAGAACCGGTGGAAGACTCTTGACCGGCTGGCCAACCAAGCGTGCAATGGAGTTGTTCGTCGGAGTTCTGCGGAGGTGATCGACGTGGCCGAGAGCGGTTCGACTGCGAAGCCCTGGGTTCGTTGGCAGGACTGGGTCGGGGTGGTCCTCGGCGCCTACCTGATCATCGGGACCCTCTGGACGCCGACCAGCGGGTCGGCGCTGTCCGCGATGATCGTGCTGGGTGCGCTGCTGGTGATCGCCAGCGTGTGGTCGCTGGCCATGCCAGGGTCGATGACCAGCGAGTACTCCCACATGCTGATCGGGGTGCTGCTGTTCATCTCGCCGTGGGTCCTCGGGTACACCGCGCACATGGGTGCCTCGTGGACTTCGTGGATCGTCGGTGTGCTGGCGGTGATCGCCGGGGCGGCCGCGCTGCCGGAGGCCAACGCCGCGCACCGCGGAATCGCCGGTCAGCACTGACGGCGCTCTGGCCGCGCGCGGCGCGGCCACTCACGGGTACGGCGTGCGCGCGGCCTGGCGGTAACGTCCGGGCCGCGCGCTTTCTCCGGTGCGCAGGCGGCGGGAGGTCGGGTTCATGGCGCAAGCACCGGGCGGTCGCCCCTCCGGGGCCCCTTCGGACTCCGGTCGATCGGGAGAGGACGGTCGACCGGGAGAGGGCGGTTCATCCGCGCGGGAGCGGATCCTCGAGGCGGCCGGTGAGCTGTTCGCCGAGCACGGCTTCGAGGCCACGCCGACCTCGCGGATCGCCGAGCGCGCCGAGGTGCCCAAGGGCCTCATCCACTACTACTTCCGCCGCAAGCAGGACCTGCTGACCGCGCTGGTCGACCAGCTGCCCGACGATCCGGTGGTCTCGGACCGGGTCGCGGTGCGCGGTGACGTCGCGGGCAGCCTGCGGCGGCTGGTGCGCGAGCTGGACGCCCGGTTGGAGGCGTCGCCGCTGCTCAGCCACCTGCTGTGGCGGGAGGCGGACACCCACGCCGCGGTCCGGGAGGCGTTGCAGCAGCGGTTCCGGCACGTCGTGGAGCAGATCCGCGGGGTGATCGAGCTGGCGCTGCCGCCGGGGCCGGCGAGCTGCGACGTCGACACCGCCGCGCTGCTGCTGGCGCGGGTGGTCAACCACCGGCACTCGGTGGCCCGGCACGGTGCGCGCGACGACGAGCTGGACCGCGAGATCGGTTTCATCGCGAGGGCCCTCGAGCTCGGCGTCGGCAAGCCCCGCAAGGTCAAGCCCGCCTGAATCGGTGCGGGGTCCAGTCCGCGGGAACTCCGCCCGAATCGTCCTGGGTCACACACATCTGAAAGCTCTTCGGTCTTGTGAAAAGCGATTGCTCGCACAAGGATCTCCGGCAGCGGTTCGGCACGGGAGGTCGTGGTGGGCAATGGTCGGTTGCGGTTCTCCCGAAGACAAGGGCTGGTGGCCGCTGGGGTCGGGATCGCGGGGGTCGGTGTGATGGCGGGTGCCACGGCGGATGCGGCGCAGAACCACGAGGAATACCCGGTGCGGGGGCTGCGGGCCCCGGTGGAGGTGATCGAGGACCGCTACGGCGTCCCGCACATCTACGCCCGGAACGAGGACGACCTGTTCTTCGCGCAGGGCTTCAACGCCGCCCGCGAGCGGCTGTTCCAGATCGACCTGTGGCGGCGGCGCGGACTCGGCAGGCTCGCCGAAGTGCTCGGCCCCGCCTACGTGAAGCAGGACCGCGCGACCCGGCTGTTCCTGTACCGGGGCGACATGGACGCGGAGTGGGCGCGCTACTCGCCCGACGCGCAGCACATCGCGACCCGGTTCACCGACGGGATCAACGCCTACCTCGACTGGCTCGACGCCAACCCCGAGCACCTGCCGCCCGAGTTCGACAAGCTCGGCTACGGCCCGGCGCGCTGGGATCCGGCGGACGTGGTGCGCATCCGCAGCCACGGCCTGACCCGCAACCTGACCAGCGAGGTCGAGCGCGTCAGGGTCGCCTGCGCCGCCGGGCTGGACGCCGACGAGATCAGGCAGGGCCTGCAACCGGACCACCGGGTGGAGGTGCCCGACGGCTTCGACCCGTGCGCGGTGCCCGGCGACGTGCTCAAGGTCTTCGACCTGGCCACCCGGGGTGTGGAGTTCTCCGAGGGGTGGGTCCGCAAGTCGGCCCGCGACGCGGCCGCCGAGGGCAGCAACAACTGGGTGGTCAGCGGTGAGCGCACCGCCACCGGGCGCCCGATCCTGGCCAACGATCCGCACCGCTCCTACTCCGCGCCGTCGCTGCGCTACCTGGCGCACCTGTCCGCGCCCGGGCTGGACGTGATCGGTGCGGGGGAGCCGGCGCTGCCGGGGATCTCCATCGGGCACAACGGAACCGTCGCCTTCGGCCTGACGATCTTCCCGGTGGACCAGGAGGACCTGTACGTCTACCAGCTGGATCCGGCCGATCACCGCCGCTACCGGTACCGGGACGGCTGGGAGTCGATGACGGTGCTCAGCGAGCAGGTCGAGGTGCGCGGCGGTGCGGCGCAGACCGTCGAGCTGGTCTTCACCCGGCACGGCCCGGTGATCCACGTCGACGAGGAGCGCAACCTCGCCTACGCGGTGCGCACCGCGTGGCTCTCGCCCGGGATGTCGCCGTACTTCGGCAGCATCGCCTACATGCGGGCCCGCAACTTCGACGAGTTCACCCGGGCCATGCGCAACTGGGGTGCGCCGACGGAGAACCAGGTCTACGCCGACGTGGACGGCAACATCGGTTGGGTGCCGGGCGGTTTGGCGCCCAAGCGGGTCGGTTTCGACGGCCTGCTGCCGGTTCCAGGCGACGGCCGCTTCGAGTGGGACGGCTTCTACTCGGGCGACGACCTGCCGCGCCAGCTGAACCCGGCGGCGGGGTTCATCGCCACCGCCAACCAGTTCAACCTGCCGTCGGAGTACCAGGGGTTGGGGCTCGGCTACGAGTGGACCAACCCGTTCCGGCACCAGCGGATCACCGAGGTGCTGTCCCAGCAGCGCAGGCACACCGTCGCCGATTCGCAGGAGCTGCAGAACGACCAGCTGTCCATCCCGGCCCGCCGCCTGCTCGCACTGCTGTCCGATGTGGACAGCGGGGAGGCCGACCTGCGCCGGGCGCTGCGGTTGCTGCGCCGCTGGGACGCGGTGGAATCGGCGGATTCGGGTGCGGCGGCGTTGTTCGAGGTGTGGTTGTCCAAGCACCTCGGGCCGGGGTTCGTGGCGGCCGCGGTGCCGAAGGCGGCAAAGATCATCGACGACCCCGACACCCTGGTGCTGCTCGGCGAGCTGGAGAAACCGGGCCGGTGGTTGCCGAACGCGGCGGCTCGCGACCGCCTGCTGCTGGACACGCTGCGCTCGGCCTACGCGGAGGTGCGCGAGCTGCTGGGGAGGGCCGACCCGACGTGGGAGTGGGGGAACCTGCAGCAGAGCTACTTCCAGCACCCGGCGTCGGCGGCGTTCTGCGAGGGCGAGCGGTCCCACTACGACGTCGGCCCGCTGCCGCGGGGCGGCTCCCCGGACACGGTCAACCAGTCGGCCTACCGGTTCAGCGACTTCCGGCAGACCGCGGGCCCGTCGTTCCGGATGGTCCTGGACGTCGGCGACTGGGACTCGTCGGTGGCGGTGAACACCCCGGGCCAGTCCGGGAACCCGGGCGACCCGCACTACCGCGACCTCGCCGAAGCGTGGCAGAACGGGGAGTACTTCCCCCTCGCCTACAGCCGCGCCGCGGTGGAACGCATCGCCGAACGCCGGATGCTGCTGCTGCCCGCGTGAGCGGCGATGGTCGCAAGAACCACCATCGCCGCTCACGCGGGCTCAACCCCAGCTGGGCCGGTCAGCGCGCTCCCGGATCGGGACGTTGATCCGGTTGAACAGGTTGAGCGTGCCGATCATCAGCAGGACGGCGGAGATCTGCTGCTCGTCGTAGTGCTCGGTCACCTCCGCCCACAGCTCGTCCGGGACCGCCTCGTCGGAGCGGTCGGCGAGCCGCGTGACGGCCTCGGCCAGCTCCAGCGCGACGCGTTCGGCGTCGGTGAAGAACGGCGCCTCCCGCCACGTGGCCAAGGTGACCAGCCGCTCGTCGGTCTCCCCGGCGTTCCGGGCCTCGCGCAGGTGGCCGACCAGGCAGGGCGCGCAGCCGTTGAGCTGGCTGACCCGCAGGCCGATCAGCTCCAGCGTCCGCTTCGGCACCCCACCGGAGTTCGTCGCCTTGAGCAGGTGCTGGATGCCGGTCATCGCATCGGGCAGGATCATCGCGGGGTTCTGCATGCGCGGCTGCACGTCGCCTCCAGGGGATTCGGGCGCCGGTGTCACACCGGCCCGGTTCCATCGGTCATGGGGGTGACCCCGGGCGACGGAGGAATGTGACCGATGGACGCGGAAATCCTGGCCGAGCAGTTCGAAACCCACCGGGCGCGGCTGCGGGCCGTGGCCTACCGGATGCTCGGCTCGCTGAGCGAGGCCGACGACGCGGTGCAGGAAGCGTGGCTGCGGCTCAGCAGGTCGGGCGGTGATGGGATCGACAACCTCGGCGGCTGGTTGACCACGGTCGTCGGCAGGGTGTGCCTGAACATGCTCCGCTCCCGCGCCACCCGCCGCGAGGAGCCGCTGGACCCCCACCTGCCGGACCCGGTGGTGAGCAGCGTCGACGCCGTCGACCCCGAGCAGGAGGCGCTGCTCGCGGATTCGGTGGGCCTGGCGCTGCTGGTGGTGCTGGAAACCCTGGCCCCGGCGGAACGGCTCGCGTTCGTGCTGCACGACCTGTTCGCGCTGCCCTTCGACGAGATCGCGCCGATCGTCGGCCGCACCTCGACCGCGACCCGCCAGCTCGCCAGCCGCGCTCGCCGCCGGGTCCAGGGCGCACCGTCACCCGACCCGGATCTGGGGCGGCAGCGGGAGGTCGTGGACGCCTTCCTCGCTGCTGCGCGCGGCGGCGACCTGGAGAGGCTGCTCGCGGTCCAGCGAATGCTCATCGCCCGGGAGCTCGGCCTCCCGGCCAGAGCACCCTG
>NZ_JBEOVY010000424.1:0-5877 GCF_040295745.1 Saccharopolyspora sp. NPDC002686 | reverse complement strand
ATCGAAGCCGAGGCGCGCGGTGCGACGGTGCTGTTCCGGGCGCTGCCGCTGCGCCCGCGCGGGCAGCAGGCCGGTGCGCTGGTGCTGGTCCGCGACGTCACGGAGGTCAAGCGGCGGGATCGCGCGCTGATGTCCAAGGACGCGACGATCCGCGAGATCCACCACCGGGTCAAGAACAACCTGCAGACGGTGGCCGCACTGCTGCGGCTGCAGTCGCGGCGGACCGGCAACAACGAGGCGCGCCTCGCGCTGGACGAGTCGGTGCGGCGGGTGACGTCGATCGCGCTGGTGCACGAGACGTTGTCGATGTCGGTGGACGAGCGGGTCGACCTGGACGACGTGGTGGACCGCGTGATCCCGATGATGAGCGACGTCGCCGCGGCCGAGACCGGGGTGAAGGTGCGTCGCGAAGGCCGGTTCGGGGTGGTGTCCGCCGAGTTGGCGACCCCGCTGGTGATGGTGCTCACCGAGCTGGTGCAGAATGCTTTCGAGCACGCCTTCCCGGAAGGGCAGGGCGGCGAAGTCGTGGTGCAGGCGGAGCGTTCGGCGCGTTGGCTGGACGTCGTCATCTCGGATGACGGTCAGGGCCTTCCGAAGGGTTTCTCCCTCGAACGCGCCGAACGCCTCGGCCTGCAGATCGTGCGGACCCTCGTGGAATCCGAGCTCCGAGGGTCGTTGAGCTTGCGCGGTCGCGGGCGGCAGCGGGGTACCGAGGCGGTGTTGCGAGTTCCGCTGAAGTACCGGCGCTGACGTCTGCCCGGTGGGTCGGGCGCCGCGCGGTGCGTCGATGCTGTGATGCGGCGGTCGGGTGTCGCATCTCGACCGATCTCATCGGAGCTCCGGATCCGCCGGCTCGAACGAGCTGTGAGCTGAGCGGTTCTTCCGGTTCCGACGTCGACGCTGATCAGCCGGGTCTCGTCGGGGTGTGCGGGTTGTTCGGTGCGATGGCCGTTCTTCGCGACCGGGGCGAAGACGCCGGGTCGATCACCGGGGGTGCGATCGACCCGCTGCGTCTTCAGCGAGCTTCGCTACTCAGGCGTTGGTGCGGGCCCGGGTGCGAGCGTTGCGCCGCTTGAGGGCACGCCGCTCGTCCTCGCTCATACCGCCCCAGACGCCGGCGTCCTGCCCGCTCTCCAGTGCCCAAGCCAGGCACTCGGAGGCGACCGGACAACGGCGGCAAACGGCCTTCGCCTCGGCGATCTGCAGCACGGCAGGACCGCTGTTCCCGACGGGGAAGAACAGCTCCGGGTCCTCGTCACGGCAAACCGCATCGTGGCGCCAGTCCATCGTTCCTTGCTCCTCGCTAGGCGCGCCAACGCGCGCCGCTCGTACGTTCGGGGTGTTTGTGAATGCTTTCACGGAGTCCGTGTGCTTGTGAATACTTTCACGAACTGCCGCGATGTCAAGAGTTCGATCTCGTGTGGTGAGGGAGCTCACCCGAAAGATCGACAGAGCTTGACCAGGGGTTTCAGTGTGTCACCGGTCGCAGATGGGGGTCGCGAGTCGGCAACGACGTCCATCCGTTACGTGAAGGTTATACGGAGACGCGGAGAGCATCCGGGACTGAGAAGAACTCGATCTCCGAACGCTCACCCAGGCAATCACCATCGACCTGCAGGCGCAACGGCTCCGTACAGGTTACGCAAAGATGGGCCACGTCCGCACGCTCAATTGAGTTTCTTCCGTGTGGTTTCGCTCTACCGCGCAGCATTTCCGCTACATGTCGTAACACAGGGTAAGCACGCATGTTCTTCAGCGCGAAGACGCCCAAACCGGTGTCGAAGCTGGTCTCGGGGCTCATCCGGACCGGTCGGGACCCCAGGTAGGTCCACGGGTCGGTGTTCGAGACGAACACGCTGTGCAACCCGCTGACCTGCAATTCGTCGCCGATTTGCAATCCGATCTGCGGCTCCTGCCGAGCCATCCGGAAGTAGCAGGCGAGTGCCGTGCGGGCGTAGAGCGCGGGCGTGACGTTGCGGCCGTTCGAGCGCAGCCGCTCCACTTCGGCGACGACTTCTGCGTCCCATCCCACACCTGCGTTGAACGTGAACCAGCGCTCATCGGCGCGGCCCAGCCCGACCCACCGGGAGCTGCGCTCGTCGACCGCGCGCAGCAGCCGGTGCGTGGCCTCGACCGGATCCCTGGGCAGCCCCAGGGCGCGGGCGAACACGTTGGCCGAACCACCGGGCACCACGCCCAGCGTCGGCATCTCGCGGTCACCGACCTCGCCTGCCGCGAACATGCCGTTGACCACTTCGTTCACCGTGCCGTCGCCACCGTGCGCGATCACCAGGTCGGCGCCGTCCTGGACGGCCGCGCGGGCGGCGTCGGCGGCGTGACCCCGGTACTGCGTTTCGACGACGTCCAGCTTCAGCTCGCTGGCCAGCGCGTGGGCGAGAACATCCCGGCCGGCCGCAGTGGTGGACGTCGCCTGCGGGTTGACGACGAGTACGGCGCGCACACCCGCAGCCTAGGGGAAGGCCTCCGGGCGTCCGTGCACCGTCCAGCGGTTCAGCTCTCCGGCAGGGCCCCCTTCCGCCGCGATCGGCAGTGGGATCGGCCGCCGTGCCCGACGCGGGCGGGGCGGGTCGGCTGAAGCACCAGGAGCGGGTGCGCCGTGCCGCTGACCTCCGCCGGGACCCGGTGGAACCCGGATGCGCAACCCCGGAGCGCATCCGCTCGTCGTCCACCCGAGCCGGTCGGGCGCGCGGACGATGCAGCGGACACCCCGATATCCGCGATCGCCGTGGCAGCCATGAGTCGATCATCGCGCGGTGACCGTGGTCGCAGCCATGCGACGTTCGGGCGGTATTACCATCGGAAGGGCATACGCAGAGTCACCGAATTCGGCTTTTCCGGAAGGGCAGCAGCGACTGTGTTGACCGAAGTCGTCCCGCGCAGCGTGCGCATCGCCGGCGTCCTGACCACGCTGCAGGCCGTGGCGGGGTTGATCTTCGTCGCCGCGCTGCTGATCCGCAGCACCGCCGCCGACATCGGCGGGGTCGGGGAGTTCGGTCGCGGCCAGACCTACGGCGAGGCCGGGTACTACGCCCTGCTGTCGGCGGGCGTGCTCGCGGCGGGCATCGGCATGCTCAAGGGCAAGCACTGGGCGCGGACCCCGGCGCTGCTGCTGCAGCTGATGCTCCTGGGCACCGCCTGGTACGCGTTCGGGCCCTCCGGGCAGCCGGTGATCGGCCTGGCTCTCGCCATCCCCGCGATCGCGGTCCTCTACTTCATGTTCAACCGCGAGGGGCGGCAGTGGTCCTACTACGGCAACGCCGCCCCCGACGCAGACCCCGAGGACTGACTGCGGTTTTTCAGGCGCTGAAGGCGTCCAGGGCTTCGCCGGTCAGGCGGAAGGTCGTCCACTCGTCCATCGGGATCGCACCGGCGGCCTTGTAGAAGTTGATGGCCGGCTCGTTCCAGTCCAGGACCTGCCACTCCAGCCGCGCGTAGCCGCGGTCGACGCACTCCTTCGCCAGCGCCTGCAGCAGGGCCTTGCCCAGACCGCTGCCGCGCTGCTGGGGACGCACGAACAGGTCCTCCAGGTAGACGCCGTGCACGCCCTCCCAGGTGGAGAAGTTCAGGAACCACAGGGCGAGACCGACGACCGCACCGTCCACTTCGGCCACGTGCCCGAACAGCGCCGGGTTCGGGCCGAACAGCGCCGCGCGCAGCTGCTGGTCGGTCAGGTGGCACTTCTCGGGCGCCTTCTCGTACAGCGCGAGTTCGTGCACCAGCTCGACCATGGCGGGAACGTCGGCTTCGGTCGCACGGCGGATCATCGGTACCTCCACGGGTTCTGCCTACCGGAGCAGCATATTCGGCGCCGGTGGGCCGGTGGAGGGGATCAGCCCTGCTGCCAGGGCGGGATGTTGGCGCGCACGATCTGCGGCACGCCGCGCTCCCAGCCCAGCACGGTGATCCCGGCCGGGTCCAGGGCGAAGCGCGCGCCATCGGTGGCGGGCAGCCCGAGCCAGCGGGCGACCAGGCAGCGGCTGAAGTGGCCGTGCCCGACCAGCACCACATCGGACGCGGCGTCCGCGATGCGCGCCAGCACGTCGTCGGCGCGCGCCGTGACCTGCGCCGAGGTCTCGCCGCCCGGGCAGGGGTGCGTCCACACCGTCCAGTCCGGGACCTGCTCGCGGATCTGCGGCGTGGTCAGGCCCTCGTAGTCGCCGTAGTCCCACTCCGCGAGCAGCGGTTCGGTGACGATGTCGTCCAGACCGGCCAGCACCGCTGTGCGCTGCGCGCGCTGGCGCGGGCTCGCGAGCACGGTGACGGGTCCGGGCGGGCGCAGCGCGGACAGGGTCTGCCCGGCTTGGCGGGCCCGCAGTTCGCCTTCGACCGTGAGCGGGATGTCGGAGCGGCTGGTGTGCTGACCGGTCTGGGACCACTGGGTGGTGCCGTGTCGGAGGAGGTAAACGCGGTGCTCGTCCTGTGCCACGGCCAGAGCGTAACCGCGCTACGCGGGGAGCACCCCTTCGCGGACCGCGGCCGCCAGCTCGGGTCCGGCCTTGTCGGGCGAGCCCGCGTCGAACGGCGGTTGCGGGTCGTACTCCAGGGCCAGCTGGATCAGCTTCGCGGCGTCCTCGCCCCACAACCGCGCCGCCAGCAGCAGCGCCATGTCGATGCCTGCCGACACCCCGGCGCCGGTGATCACGTCGCCGTCCACCACCACGCGATCGGTGCTGACCCGCGCCCCGAGCTCGGCCAGCGCGTCGCGGACCGCCCAGTGCGTGGTCGCCGGTCGGCCGTCGAGGATGCCCGCCTTGGCCAGCAGGGTCGATCCGGAGCAGACCGATGCCGTCCAGGTGGTGGTCGGGTGCACGGCGGCCAGCCAGTCGATCAGCTCGGTGTGCTCCAGCGCGGTGCGCCACTGGGAGCTGCCGGGGACGACCACGACGTCCGGGCCGGTCAGCTCGGCGAAGGTCGTGGTCGGCTGGATCGGCAGGCCGGAGTCGCAGACCACCGTGTCGCGGGTGGCGGCCACGAAGTGCGGGGTCGTGCTGTCCGGGCCGGCGAGGACCTCGTACGGGCCGATCAGGTCCAGCGCGGTGAAGCGGTCGTAGAGCACGAAGGCGATGTCCACAGTGGTCTCCTCAAGGTGCGTCGGTGCTGGTGCGGAAGCGGTCGCGGTAGGCGCTGGGCGGGATTCCGAGCTGGCGGACGAAGGCGCGGCGCATGGTCTCGGCGCTGCCGAAACCGCAGCGCCGCGCGATGCCGCGCTGGCCGGTCTCGAGCAGCGCGCGGGCCGCTTCGACGCGAGCCTGCTCGACGTAGCGGCCCGGGCTGGTGCCGACTTCCCTGGTGAACAGGCGGGTGAAGTGCCGCGGGCTCATGGCCATCCGGTCGGCCATCGCCGGGATCCGGTGATCGCCGGCCGGGTTCGCGGCGATCTCGGCGAGCAGGTCGTGCAGCGCGCGGTCGCGGACCGGTTTCGCCGAGTTCCACACGCTGAACTGCGACTGCCCGCCCGGGCGCTGGAGGAACACCACGAGCCACTTGGCGATCGAGCGGGCGACCTCCGGGCCGTGGTCGTCCTCGACGAGGGCGAGCGCGAGGTCGACCCCGGCGGTCACCCCGGCCGCGGTGAGCACCGGGGTGTCGCGGACGTAGATCGCGTCCGGTTCCACCACGACGTCCGGGTAGGACTCGGCGAGCTCGGCGCACTTCGCCCAGTGCGTGGTGGCCCGGCGCCCGTCCAGCAGCCCGGCCTCGGCCAGCAGGAACGCGCCGGTGCAGACCGAGGTGGTCCGCCGGGCGCGCTCGGACAGCCGGCGCAGCTGCTGGACCAGCGACGGATCACCGGCGGCTTCGCGGAACTGCCAGCCGCCCGCCACCACGAGGGTGTCGAGCTCGTCGACGTCCGGCAGG
>NZ_JBEOVY010000423.1:0-6013 GCF_040295745.1 Saccharopolyspora sp. NPDC002686 | reverse complement strand
CACGGTTGCTCTTCAGATCTCATTGACCTCGGGGCTGGCCGGCCCGAAACCGTTCGGGCGGACCAGCCGCGAGGTGTTCAGGTGCTCAGCGCAGCTCGTCGAGGACCTTGGCGACGATGCGGTCGGTTGCCAGGCCGTAGCGCTCGTGCAGCGTCGGCAGGGCTCCGGCGTCCAAGAAGGCGTCCGGCAGCGCGATCGGGACGATCCTCTTGTTCAGGCCCCGGGTCACCACGGCCGAGGCGACCGTTTCGAAGAGCCCGCCCACCACGGTGTGGTTCTCCAGCGTCACCACGAGCCGATCGGTGTCCACTTCGGACAGTACGGTGTCGGCGTCGAACGGCTTGATCGTCGGTGCGTGCACCACCGCGACGTCGACCCGGTGCTTCGCGAGCGCTTCCGCCGCCTGCAGTGCGCGCATCGTCATGAGTCCACTTGAGACGAACACGACGTCCGCGCCGCCGCGCAGCACAGCGGCCTTGCCGAGGCGGAACGAGTAGTCGTACTCGTCCAGCACGGTGGGCACCTTGCCGCGCAGCAACCGCAGGTACGTCGGCCCCTCGGCGGCGGCGAGCTGCGGCACGGCCTGCTCGATGTCCACCGCGTCGCACGGGTCGACGATCGTCAGGTTCGGCATGCCGCGGAAGATCGCCACGTCTTCGGTCGCCTGGTGGCTGGGGCCGTACCCGGTGGTCAGGCCCGGGAGCCCGCCGACGATGTTGACGTTGAGGTTCGGCTCCGCGACGTCCAGGCAGAGGAAGTCGTAGGCGCGGCGGGCGGCGAAGACGCTGTAGGTCGAGGCGAAGGGGACCAGCCCCACCTCCGCCATGCCCGCCGCCGCACCGATGAGCAGCTGCTCGGCCATGCCCATCTGGAAGAACCGGTCGGGGTGGGCCTCGGCGAACACGTGCATGTCGGTGTACTTGCCGAGGTCGGCGGTCAGCCCGACGATCCGGTCGTCGGCTTCGGCGAGCGAAGCCAGTGCATGGCCGAACGGGGCGCTGGTGGTCCGCTGCCCGGGATCGGCGAAGGAGGCGATCATCGCCGAGGTGGTCAGCCGCTTCGGCTTCGTGCTGGTCATCGTGCCCGCCCTCCCGCGTTCTCGGCCAGCTGCTCGCGGCACAGCTGCCACTCGTGCTCCTCGATCCGCATGAAGTGGGCCTTCTCCCTGGCTTCCAGCAGCGGCACACCGCGCCCGATCTTGGTGTCGCAGAGGATCACCGCGGGTTCGCCGACGGGCGCCGATCGCTGCGCGGCGGCGTCGAAAGCCCGCAGCAGGGCCGGCACGTCGTTGCCGTCCACGCGCTGTGCGAACCACCCCGCTGCGGACCACTTCTCCTCGGCGGGCTCGATGCCGAGCACGCCCTGCGTGGGCCCGTCCGCCTGCAGCGCGTTCATGTCCACAATGGCCAGCAGCTGGCCGAGTCGGTGGTGGGCGGCGCCCATCGCGGCTTCCCACGTGGAGCCTTCGTCGAGCTCGCCGTCGGACAGGAAGTTGATGATGCGGGGCGCTTCGCCGCGCAGCCGGGTGCCGAGCGCCATGCCGACCGCGACGGTGAGGCCGTGCCCGAGGGATCCGCCGGAGATCTCCATGCCCGGGGTGTAGGACGCCATGCCGGACATCGGCAGGCGGGAGCCGTCCGAGCCGTAGGTCTCCAGCTCCTCTACCGGGATGGTGCCCGCTTCGGCGAGGGCCGCGTACAGGGCGATGGCGTAGTGGCCGGTGGACAGCAGGAACCGGTCCCGCTCGGGCCAGTCCGGGTCGTCGGCCCGGAACCGCAGCTGGTCGGCGTAGACGGCGGCGAGGACGTCGGCGACGCCCAGCGCTTGCCCGACGTACCCCTGGCCCTGCACCTCGCCCATGTCCAGGACGTGGTGCCGCATTCGGTGGGCCGCCGCGCGGACCCGCTCGGCGCGCGCCGCCAGGTCGCTGTCGGTGGCGATCGTCATCGTGTTCCCTTCAATCCGTTGAGATGAGCTGGCATGCATCAAGTCGGACACCCGGAGTCCAGGCGGGCGCTGAGGTTCCGCTACCGGCGCCGCCACGCAGGACGAGGATGGAAAAACCTCGATGTGTCAGCGCGCGGCGGCGGGCCGTGCATCGTCGTTCTCGGCGCTGAGGCGCCGCGCTTCCTCGCGCTCGCGCTTCCCGAACGTCTCGCGGGTCAGCAGGGTGGCGACCAGGCCGAGGACCGAGTAGACGAGGAACAGCAGCGCGGGGCCCATCCAGCCGAGCGCGATGAACAGCAGCGTGGTGACGAACGGGGTGAAACCGGAGATCATCGCCGAGATCTGGTACGCCAGCGACGCTCCCGACGAACGCGTCTTCGCCTGGAACAGCTCGGGGAACCACGCGCCCTGCGAACCGGCCAGCGCGTTCTGGCTGACGCCGTAGGAGATGACCACGGTGGCGATGATCGCGACCAGCGAGCCGGTGTTGACCAGCAGGAACATCGGGATCGCCCAGGCCGCGTTGAACAGGCAGACCCAGACGTACACCGGGCGCCTGCCGACCAGGTCGGTCAGGCGGCCCCACGCCATCGTGGCGAAGATGCCGATCGCCGAGGCGACGCACAGCGACAGGATGGTCTCGTCGCTGGAGGCCAGCTCCTCCGACTTCAGGTAGGAGATCATGTAGGTGATGGCCACCGCGTAGCCCGCGGTCTCGGCGATGCGCAGCCCGATGCCGCGCAGCAGGTTCGGCCAGTCGTTCTTGATCACGTCGACGATCGGGGCCTTGGCGATCTCGCCGCTGTCCCGGACGTCTTCGAACACCGGCGACTCGGGGACCTTCGACCGCACGACCAGCCCGATGATCACCAGCAGCAGGCTGGCCAGGAACGGCACCCGCCAGGCCCAGTCGCCGGGCAGCGCGACCGAACCGAGGAAGACGAGGTTGGCCAGCAGCAGCCCGATCGGGAAGCCGGACTGCACGATCCCGGTGAACGCGCCCTTCCGCAGCAGCGGGGCGTGCTCGTAGGTCATGAGGATCGCCCCGCCCCACTCGGCGCCGTAGGCGAGGCCCTGGATGATCCGCACCGCGACCAGCAGCGCCGGTGCGAGCACGCCGACCTGGGCGTAGGTGGGCAGCAGGCCGATGGCGAACGTGGCCAGCCCCATCACGATCAGCGAGGCCACCAGGACGGGCTTGCGGCCGATCCGGTCGCCGAGGTGGCCACCGACGATGCCGCCGAGCGGCCGGGCGACGAACCCGACGCCGAGCGTCGCGAACGCCGACAGCGTCCCGACGACCGGTGAGGCGCTCGGGAAGAACGCGGGACCGAAGTAGAGGGCCGCGGCGGTGCCGAAACCGATGAAGTCGTAGCTCTCGATGACGCCGCCGGCGGTCGATCCCCACGCCACCCGGTGCACGTCCGGTGTTCCGTGCACCGGGCCGCTGGTGCGCAGCGGTTCCGCGCTCATCGCTCACCTCTCCGTTGGGGTAGTCCGATGTCCTCGACACCGGCTCTCCGGTGTCAACATTGCCGCAGATATTCAGCTCTCGACGAGCGTTTGTCAACAGTGGCGGCCTGCTCCTTGTCCACGTCTTACGTGCTTTAATCTCGCATCTAGTGCTTGAGTTCTTGTCTGTTGACAGATCGCTGTTAACATTCCGGCATCCGTTCTCGAGGAGGAAACGTGTCCGACCGGTGGCCGGGGTGCTCGTCCATCAGCTTTCGCCATCTCGGGTTGGCCGAGGCGCTCCGCGTCATCGGCGAGTGCGGCTTCACCGAGATCGATCTCGGTGCGCTGCCCGGCGTGTGCGACCACGTGCCCTACGACCTGACCGAAGCCGCGGTGGCCGAGGTGGTGTCGACAGTGCGGGCCAGCGGTCTCGCGGTCCGCTCGGTCAACGGCGACATCGGCGACCTGAACCGCGTGCTCGACGAGCGTGCGGCCCAGGAGCGGGAGACGCACCTGGGCCGCCTGCTCGACCTCACCGCGGGATGCGGCGCCGAAGCCCTGGTGCTGCCGTGCGGCGCGCAGTCGCGCGAGCCGGTGACCGGTCTGGACGCCGACCTGGACCGCGTCGCCGGTGAACTCGCCCGGGCCGCCGCGGCCGCGCGAGCCCACGGCGTGGCGATCTGGGTCGAAGCGCCGCACTTCTTCCGCCTGTGCGGCGACGTCGAGCTGGCCGCGCGGCTGATCGAGCGGCTGGACCCGGCGGTGGGCGTCGTGCTGGACACCAGCCACATCGTCGCCTCCGGCGGCGATCCGGCGGACTTCGCGCGGCGGTTCGGGCCGCGGATCGCGCACGTCCACCTCCGGGACGCCAAGCCCGGCGGGATCAACCACAGCATCGGCAACGGCGTGGTCGACTTCCCAGCCGCGTTCGAGGTGTTGCGCTCCACCGGCTACGGCGGGGCGTGCGCGCTCGAACTGGAAACCCGCGATGTCACCGACGACGAACGGCCCGCCGCGGCGGTGCGCGCCGCCCAGTACATCGCAACTCTGCTCTGACCGACGACATTTGGAGGACCTGCAGTGACCAGCACGCAGCGCACGGCAGTGGTGACGGGCGCGGCTGCGCCGCGAGGGATCGGCAAGGCCACGGCCCTGCGCTACGCCCGCGAGGGGTGGGCGGTCGTGGTGCTCGACCTCGACGAACCGGCCGCGAAGGAGACCGCCGAGGACATTGCCGCGCAGACCGGCGCCGCGGTCTTCGCGCACGCCGTCGATGTGTCCGACGAGGCGTCGGTGCGAGCCGCCTATGAGGCGGTGCGGGCGGAGGTGGACGCGGGCCGGCTGCCCGCGGTCGGGGCGCTGGCCAACATCGCGGGCATCACCTCGCCGGTGCCGTTCCTGGAGACGACCCTCGAGCTGTGGAACAAGGTGCTGGCGGTCAACGCGACCGGCACCTACTTGGTCACCAAGGCGTTCCTGCCGGACATGATCGAGGCGGGCTGGGGGCGCATCGTCACCATGTCGTCGGTGTCGGCCCAGCAGGGCGGGGGAGTGTTCGGCAAAACGCCCTACTGCGCCGCGAAGGCCGCCATCCTCGGCTTCACCAAGTCGCTGGCCAAGGAGCTCGGCGCGGCCGGGGTCACCGTCAACGCCGTCGCGCCGAGCGCGGTGGACACCGACATCCGCGTGGCGGCGACCAGCCCGGAGCTGGAGGACGCCATCACCCGCGGCGTCCCGCTCGGCCGCCAGGCCACGGCGGACGAGGTGGCCGGGGTGATCACCTGGCTGTGCACCGACGACGCCGGCTACCTGCAGGGCACCACGATCGACATCAACGGCGGTTCGTTCCTCCACTGAGGACGGATGGGGTGACATGACTTACTTGTGGGACGACCCGGCGACGTTCGCCGACGACGCGCTGGCCGGGTTCTGCGACCTGCACGTCGACCTGGTGCGCCAGGTGCCCGGCGGCGCGGTGCGGCGGGCCCGGCCGGAACGGCCGAAGGTCGCCGTGCTGCCGGGTGGAGGCTCCGGCCACTACCCGGCCTTCTACGGGATCATCGGGCCCGGACTCGCCGACGGAGCGGTCAGCGGCAACCTGTTCACCTCGCCGTCCGCGCAGGACGCCTACTCGGTGGCGAAGGCCGCGGAGTCCGGTGCCGGGGTGGTGTTCAGCTACGGCAACTACGCCGGCGACGTGATGAACTTCGGCCTGGCCACCGACCGGCTGCGCGCCGAGGGCATCGCCGTCGACAACGTGGTGGTCACCGACGACATCGCCAGTGCCCCGGACGAGGGGCAGCGGCGGGGCATCGCGGGCGATTTCGCGGTCTTCAAGATCATGGGTGCCGCTGCCGAGGAAGGCGTGGACCTCGCTTCGGTCGTGCGGGTGGGCAGGAAGGCCAACGAGCGCACGCGCACGATCGGCACCGCGTTCGCCGGATGCTCCTTCCCCGGTGCGGCCGAGCCGCTGTTCCAGGTGCCGGACGGGAAGATGGGTCTGGGACTGGGAATTCACGGCGAACCCGGGTTGCGGGACGTGCCGCTGCCCCGGGCCCGGGAGCTCGCGGCCGACTTCGTCCGCAGGCTGCTCGCGGAGAAGCCCGCGGAC
>NZ_JBEOVY010000422.1:0-6023 GCF_040295745.1 Saccharopolyspora sp. NPDC002686 | reverse complement strand
ATGGGTCGACATCGGTCTCTACCTGCAAACGCTCATGCTGCTGCTCCGCGCCGAGGGCCTGCACAGCTGCCCGCAGATGGCGTGGTCGGTGTACCCGCTGCCCGCCCAGTCCGCCAGCTCCGCGAGGGTGCCGCGGCGGATCTCCTCGTAGGTCTTGGTCAGCTCGCGGCACACCGCCGCGCGCCGCTCCCCGCCGAGCACCTCCACGGCGTCGGCCAGCGCGTCGGCGAGCCGGTGCGGCGCTTCGAAGAACACGCAGGTCCGCTCTTCCGCGACCAGCCGGCCGAACCAGCGCCGCCGCTCCCCCTGCTTGCGCGGCGGGAAGCCGTCGAAGCAGAAGCGGTCGGACGGCAGCCCGGACACCGCCAGCGCGGTGGTGACCGCGGACGGCCCCGGCAGGCAGGTCACCGGCAGCTGCGCCTCGATGCACGCCGTCACCAGCCGGTACCCGGGGTCGGACACGCTGGGCATGCCGGCGTCGGTGACCAGCAGGACCGTGCGTCCCTCGCGCAGAGCGTCGAGCAGCATCGGGGCTCGTGCGGACTCGACGGCCTCGTAGTAGCTGACGACCTTGCCGGTCAACGCGACTTCGAGGGAGCTGGCCAGCGCCCGGACCCTGCGGGTGTCCTCGGCGGCGACGACGTCGGCCGAGCCGAGCGCCTCGATCAGCCGCGCGGAGGCGTCGCGGATGTCCCCGAGGGGCGTGGCGGCGAGCAGCAACGTGCCGGAGTCCATGACCGCCAAGCCTAATGACGACAGCACCCCGGTTCCCCGCCGGTCATCACCCCGACGCGCCCCGGCATGTCGGGCCGACGACACGCCCGTGGACCGCAGTTTCAATTGAAACTGCGGAACCCAGGCACGGGAAATCGCAGTTTCAATTGAAACTGCGAGCCCCCGGTACGAGCGACCTGCCCCGTCGCCGGACCGGGAGGAGCTCTTGTCTCCTACGATCGGGGGTCGTGAGCGTCCTCGTCCCCAATCCCGGTGGCCGCAGCGCCGACGACCTCGTCCCCGTCGGCCGCACACCACCGGCGCGGCAACCGGGCGAGAGCGATCCGCTCCCGCTGCTGGACGTGACGATGCCCTCCGATCGGCTCCGCGGCTGGCTCGTCACCCTCGCGATCACGCTGGTCGCCGTGGTCGTGCGGCTGTGGGACCTCGGCCGGGCGACCAACGAGGGCACGCCGGTCTTCGACGAGAAGCACTACGTGCCGCAGGCGTGGCAGATGCTGCGCAACGGCGGCTACGAGGACAACCCCGGTTACGAGCTCGTCGCGCACCCGCCGGTCGGCAAGCAGATGATCGCGATCGGCGAGTGGCTGCTGGGCTACAACCCGTGGGGCTGGCGGATCGTGGCCGCGCTGAGCGGCGCGCTGATGGTGCTGCTGGTCGTGCGCATCGCCCGCCGGATGACGCGCTCCACGATGCTCGGCGCGATCGCCGGCATCCTGCTGATCTGCGACGGGGTCAGCCACGTGCAGTCCCGCGTCGGGATGCTCGACATCTTCCAGGCGATGTTCCTGCTGGCCGCGTTCGCCTGCCTGCTGGTGGACCGCGACCAGGTGCGCAGCCGGATGTGGCAGGTCTGCGTGGACGGCAGGCTGGCCGACAGCCGCTGGGGTCCGCGGCTGGGGTTCCGCTGGTGGCGGTTCGGCGCGGGGCTGATGCTCGGGCTGGCCTGCGGCGTCAAGTGGAACGGCATCTACTACATCATGGCGTTCGGCCTGCTCAGCGTGATCTGGGATGCGCTGGCCCGGCGTTCGGCCGGGGTGCCGCGCCCGTGGCGGGCCGCGCTGCTGCGCGACACCGCGCCCGCGCTGTGGTCGCTGGTGGCGATCCCGCTGCTGGTGTACTTCGGCACCTGGGCGATGTGGTTCGCCAGCGAGACGGCCACCGACCGGCACGCCGTGCTCCTCCACGACGACGTCGGCGCCGGGTTCCTGCCGGATCCGCTGCGGTCGCTGATCTTCTACCAGCTCAACGTGCTGGACTTCCACACCCACCTGGTGACGCCGAAGACGCCGCACCCGTGGGAGTCCAAGCCGTGGGCGTGGCCGATGGGCATGCGCCCGATGCTCTACTACTACGAGTCCGGGATGCCGGGCTGCGGCCGGGCCAACTGCGTCGAGGCGACGATGCTGATCGGCACGCCGGCGATGTGGTGGCTGTCGCTGCCGGTCGCGGGCTGGGCGGTCTGGCGGGCGACGAGCCGGATGGACTGGCGCTACGCCGCGGTGCTGGTGGGCTACGGCGCGGGCTACCTGCCGTGGTTCCTCAACCTGGACCGCCAGATGTACTACTTCTACGCGACGCCGCTGGCCCCGTTCCTGGTCCTGGGCATCGTGCTGGTGCTGGGCGAGGTCCTCGGCACCCGGCAGCACAACTTCGAACGGCGCCGGACCGGCCTGCTCGCGGTGGCCCTGTACGTGGGCCTGGTGGTCGCGAACTTCATCTGGCTCTGGCCGGTCCTCAACGGCGACCCGATCACCCCGGAGCACTGGCAAGCGGAGCTCTGGCTCCCCTCCTGGCGCTGAGGGCCGGTTTCGCGAGACCCCCGAGCTCGCGAGACCGGCGGCGGTCGAAATCGACGCCTCAAGCGCGGGGTTCCCAGCGGAACCAGGTGCGGGAGAGCAGCGCCAACACGGCCGTCCAGGCCAGGAGGGAACCGAGGGCCGGGAGGACGTCCAGCGCGCTTGCGCCGGTCATCGCCGCGCGTGCCAGGTCCATCACGCCGCTGCTGGGCACGAGGTACATCTGCGGCGCGACCTCGGCGCTCATCGACAGCCACACCGCTCCGCCGATCAGCACCATGAACCAGGGCATGGTGGTGATCTGCGCCTGTTCCGAGCTCGCGGTCCAGGCGCTGGTGGCCGCGCCCGCTGCCAGGGACATCGCGGTCCCGAGCAGCACGGCCAGCACCAGCGGGAGCGGGTTGACCGGGGTCGGGGCGCCCATGGCGAAGGCGATGGCGATCACCACCGCGGTTTGCGCGAGTCCCAGCAGGACCACCGGTAGCAGCAGCCCGCCCAAGACCACCGCGTCCGACACCTCTCCGCTGCGCAGCCGCTTGAGGTAGCGGTCCTCGCGGCGGCTGGCCAGGGTCGCGGTCGTGGTGAAGTAGACGGTGAAGCCCTGGACGGCCAGCAGCTGCATGCCCAGCGCTCCGGCCCAGGCGAGCGGGCCCGCGCCGTCGGGGATGTGGTTGGCCAGCGCGAATCCGAGCAGCAGCGGCACGGTCGTCGCGCTGAGCAGCACGGCCTTGTTCCGCGACAGCAGCTTCCACTCCGTGCGCCCGAGGGCGAGAACAGCCGAAGTCATGCGACCAGTGCCTCCTCCCGGACGCCCTGGAAGACGTCCTCCAGCGATGCGTGGTGTGCGCGCAGACCGCTCAGCTCGAACCTGCCGTCCGCCCACGACAGCAGTGCGTGCAGGTCCTGTTGCAGGTCGGGGGTGCGGACCTCGACGTGCGTGCCGGTCACGGTCGCCGTCCCGGCCAGCGGTGGGAGCACCGCGTCGCGCTGGACGTCGAAGGTGATCCGCGCGCGGTGCGCGGCCAGCACGTCGACCAGCCGTCCGGACACCGCGATCCGCCCCTCGTGCATGATCGCCAGCCGGTGCGCGAGCCGTTCGGCCTCTTCGAGGTAGTGCGTGGTCAGCAGGACGGTGGTGCCGCGCGCGAGCAGTCCGCGCACCAGGTCCCAGGTGGCGCGGCGGGATTCCGGGTCCATCCCGGTGGTCGGCTCGTCGAGGAACAGCAGGTCCGGATCGCCGAGCAGGGCGAGCGCCAGGTCGAGGCGACGGCGCTCGCCGCCGGAGAGCTGCCGGACGCGCACCGCGCGCCGCCCGGCCAGCCCGACCGCGGCCAGCGATTCGTCCACATCGGACGGACGGCTGGTCAGCGCGCTGCCCAGTTCCGCCGCTTCGAGCACCGTGAGGTCCCCGGCGAAACCGCCTTCCTGCAGCATGATGCCGATGCGGCGGCGGATCGAGCGGTCCTGCCGCGGGTCCTCCCCGAAGACCCGCACGACTCCGCCGCTCGGCTCCCGGTGCCCTTCGATGGTCTCCAGCGTGGTCGTCTTTCCGGCGCCGTTCGTGCCGAGCAGGGCGAACAGCTCACCGGCCTGCACGTCGAAGTCGATCCCCCGGACGGCCTCGAACTCGCCGTAGCGGCAGCGCAAGCCCTGCACGCTGATCACTGGTGTCGTCATGGGAACCAGCGTCGCCGGGGCGGAAGTGCGCCGGTAGCGCGTTCCGTCAGCGCTCGGGCGCAGTTCTGTCAGCGAAATCGATGACTCATGTCATTTCGATCGGCCGATCGCCGGGAATGTCCGATGCTGTACCCGTGACGACCCCCGAGTTCGACCCCCGCCGCATCCGGCGCCTGCGCCGGTACACGTGGTGGTCGATCGTGCCGATGCAGCCGTTCTACGTGCTGGCCCCGCTGCTCCTCCTGCTGGTCGGAGCGTCGGAGGGCCGCTACAGCACCGTCGAGGTCGTGCTGCTTGCGGTGGTCGCGGTGCTGGCCGCGATCGACGGCACGTGGATGGCCACCAGCCTCATGCAGGGCCTCGGGCACGGGAAGCACCGCCCGGTGGTGCACGTCGTGGTGTTCGCCGCCGCGCTGGCCGCGATGGCCTACACGATGCACAAGGACGGCAGCGGTGCGCTGTGGTCGATGGTGGTCAGCGGCCTGGCCGGGGTGCACGTCTCGGCCGCGCCGTACCGGCTGCGCTGGCCGCTGGCGATCGGCACCGCGCTGGCGGTGGCGGTGATCGGCACGTTCGCGAGTTCGCCGGACGACCCGCTGCGCGGGCTGATTCCCGGCGTCTTCACCGCCGTCCTGGTGTCCATCGTGATGTCGCTGGTGCTGGCCGCGGTGTGGTTCTGGGACATCGTGCTCGAGCTCGACCGGGCGCGGACGGTCAGCGCCGAGCTGGCGGTCGCCAACGAGCGGCTCCGGTTCGCCGCCGACCTGCACGACATCCAGGGCCACCACCTGCAGGTGATCGCGTTGAAGGGCGAGCTGACCGAGCGCCTGGTCGGCCACGACGACGCGGCGGCGCGCGCACAGGCCGCCGAGATCGCCGAACTCGCCCGCACCGCGCTGAAGGACACCCGCGACGTGGTGCACGGCTACCGCGGCAGCAAGCTGACCGCCGAGCTCGACAACGCCCGCGAGATCCTGGAAGCCGCCGGAGTCAAGACCACTGTGGACGGTGATGCGACGGCGGTGCCGCCACCGCTGCAACCGCTGTTCGGCGCGCTGGTGCGCGAGGGCACGACGAACGTCCTGCGCCACTCGCGCGCGGAGAACTGCCGGCTCAGCATCGCCGTCGAGGGTGCGCGCACCAGCATCGTGCTGCGCAACGACCGCGTGAAACCGCCGAACGGAGAGGCGGGTTCGGGCATCGACGGGTTGCGCCAGCGGTTCAGCACGATGGGCGGCCACGTCGAGGCGAGGCTGGTGGACGATTGGTTCGAACTGCGCGGAACCGCCGCGGAACCGGGGAGGACGTCGTGATCCGAGTGGTGCTGGCCGACGACGAGGACCTGATCCGAGGTGCCCTCGCGGCGCTGCTGGACCTGGAACCGGACCTGTCCGTCGTCGCCCAGTGCAGCAACGGCGCGGAGGGGGTCCGCGCGGTGCGCGAGCACGCGCCGGACGTCGCGGTGTTCGACCTGGAGATGCCCGAGCTCGACGGCGTGCAGGCCGCCCGCCAGATCGGCGCGGAGGTGCCGGTCGTGCTGGTCACCCGGCACGCGCGCCCCGGCGTCCTGAAACGCGCCCTGCAGGCGGGGATCCGCGGTTTCGTCCCCAAGACGACGCCCGCATCGCGCTTGGCGGTGATCCTGCGCGACGTGCACGACGGCGGTCGCTACATCGACCCGGAGATCGCGGCCAGCGCGCTCACCAGCGACGCCTGCCCGCTCACCGACCGGGAGCTGGAACTGCTCACCCACACCCTCCAGGGCGGCACGATCGCCACCATCGCGACGGCGGTCCACCTCGCCCCGGGCAC
>NZ_JBEOVY010000421.1:0-6078 GCF_040295745.1 Saccharopolyspora sp. NPDC002686 | reverse complement strand
GTCGGGCGCGGCCAGCCGCTGATCGACCAGGAGGTGTTCGGCACCGGGATCGCCGGGTTCCGCGACATCGCCGAGCCCGTGGCGCTGCTCGAAGAAGCGCTGCGGCAGGGACGCGCGAAGGGCAGCGGCGAGCGGTACCAGTTCGACGAAGTCGCGATCACGCCGGAACCGCCGGCCCGCCGAGTTCCGTTCGTGCTGGCGTCCTCGTCCCCGGAATCAGCCCGGCTGGCGGGCCGCCTCGGACTCCCCGTGCTGCTCGGCCCGTTCATCGACGTGCCGACCAAGCGCACCGTGCTCGACGCGCACGCCGCCGCGGCTGCTGAGCACGGCCACCAGCTGGATCCGCAGGACAACATCGACTCGGCGTACTTCGCCATCGCCGACGACACCCCGACCGCGGAGCAGCTGCTGACCACCGGCATCGCCGACGCCGAGCTGCAGATCGCGGAGTTCGGCAAACCACTGGTCGAACGCCCGGTGCCGACCGCCGAGCAAGCCCTCGCCGGAGCCGCGGCGCTGACCGGCTGCCACATCGCCGGCGACGTCGCGGAATGCCGCAGGCGCCTGGCCGAGCGGGCGTCGGAACTGGGCGTCGGCCGCGTCCTGCTGATGCCCGAGGGCGCCGGATCCCACGAAGCAACGCTGCGCACGATCCGCGCCGCCTCGCAGGTGTTCCGCCCCTGAGCGCGCCGTCCATTTCGGACGCTCCTGCGGCACCGGGTCCTCCGTTGTGGTGACCGCTGGGGCGTGCAACGCTGGAAGCACTCCGGATCGACGGCGCCGGGCTGCTCGGCGACGCGGTGAACGTTGCGCGGACGCGTCGGGACGACGGCGCAAAGTGGACGGCAAAAGTCGTGGCGAGTCTTGTGGATCGCCATTCGCACCAGCAGACTGACTGGTCGGTTCCCGAAACTGATCGTTCTGACTGCGAGGCAGCATTGAGCATTCTCGGCACCCGGGTAGAACGCCGTGAAGACCCGCGCCTTCTCACCGCCGGCGGGACCTACGTCGACGACCTGCGCGAGCCAGAGCTGGACGGGGCGCTGCACGTGACCTTCGTGCGCAGCCCGCTGGCGCACGCCAGGATCACCGAGATCGACACCGACGAGGCCAGAGCCCTGCCCGGCGTGCTCGGCGTGTTCACCGGCGCCGACGTCGACCTCCCCGCCTTCCCGCCGGACGGCGGCATCAGCGGCCCGCCACCAGCGGCGATGGAACGCCCGCACCTGGCCCGCGAGGTCGTCCGCTACGTCGGGGAACCGGTGGCCGCGGTGGTCACCGAGACCCGCGCCCAGGGCGAGGACGCCGCCGAGGCCATCTCGGTCGACTACGACCCGCTGGACCCGGTGGTCGACGTCGACGACGCCCTGCGCGACGAGGTCCTGCTGTTCGCCGACGCCGGCACCAACATCACCGGCACCAGCGGTGAGCTGGACGAATCGCTGTTCGCCGACTGCGAGGTCGTGGTCAGCAAGCAGATCGAGAACCAGCGGCTGGCCGCCGCGCCGCTGGAGGTCCGCACCGCGGCCTGCGCCTGGGCCGGCGACAAGGTCACCGTGTGGCTGTCCAACCAGAACGCGCAGAGCTGCCGCGACGCGCTGATGGCCAACCTCGGGCTGCCGCGCGAGCAGGTCCGGGTGATCACGCCCGACGTCGGCGGCGGGTTCGGCGCCAAGATCGGCATCGACCAGGAGGCCGCGCTGCTGCCCTTCCTGGCCAAGCAGGTCGGGCGCCCGGTCAAGTGGGTGGAGAGCCGCAGCGAGAACCTGCTCGGGATGACCCACGGCCGCGCGCAGCGGCAGGTGGTGACCATCGGCGGTCGCCGCGACGGCACGGTGCTCGCCTACCAGCTCGACCTCGTGCAGGACGTCGGCGCCTACCCGCGGATGGGCGCGTTCCTGCCGCTGTTCACCCGGTTCATGACCAGCGGCGTCTACGACATCCCGAAGGTGCAGTCGCGGGCCCGCGCGGTGGTCACCAACACCACCCCGATCGGCGCCTACCGCGGCGCGGGGCGACCGGAGGCGACCGCGGCCGTCGAGCGGGCGATGGACCTGTTCGCCGCCGAGATCGGCGTCGACCCGGCCGAGGTGCGGCGCCGCAACCTGGTGCGTCCCGAGCAGTTCCCGTTCGACACGCCGGGCGGGATGACCTACGACACCGGCGAGTACATCAAGGGCCTCGACGCGGTCCTGGAAGCCGCCGACTACGAGGCCCTCCGCGAGGAGCAGGCCAAGCGCCGGGCCGAGGGCTCCACCCGCCAGCTGGGCATCGGCCTGGCCAGCTACGTGGAGATCACCGCGCCGAACAACACCGAGGGCGAGACCGGGCGCGTGGAGATCCGCCCGGACGGCAGCGCCCTGGTGCTCACCGGCAGCTCCGCGCACGGGCAGGGCCACTGGACGTCCTTCGCGATGCTGGTGTCCGAGCAGCTGGGCATCGACCTGGACAAGATCGAGGTCGTGCACGGCGACACCGACCTGATCCCCGAGGGCGTGGGCACGATGGGCTCGCGGTCGCTGCAGCTGGGCGGGTCGGCGGTGCACCGGGCGGCCGTGGACGTCAAGGACAAGGCGCGCAAGCTGGCCGCCGAGCTGATCGAGATCGACGAGGCCGACCTCGAGCTGACCGAGGGCAAGTGGCAGGTGCGCGGCACGCCGAACATCGCGCTGTCCTGGGCGGAGCTGGCGGAGAAGTCCGAGGAGGTGCTCGCCTCCGACGTGCGGTTCACCGAGGACCGGCCGACGTTCCCGTTCGGCTCGCACCTCGCGGTCGTCGAGGTCGACACCGAGACCGGCAAGGTCGACTACCTGCGGCACGTGACCGTCGACGACGCCGGGACGATCCTCAACCCGATCCTCACCGAGGGCCAGCGCCACGGCGGCATCGCCCAGGGCGCCGCGCAAGCACTGCTCGAGGAGGTCTCCTACGACGCCGACGGCAACCCGCAGAACGCCAACCTCGCCGACTACGCCTTCATCACCGCGGCCGAGCTGCCCAGCTTCGAGCTGCTCACGATGGAAACCCCGACCACGCTCAACCCGTTGGGGGTGAAGGGGATCGGCGAAGCGGGCACCATCGGGGCCACCCCCGCGGTGCAGAACGCGGTGGTGGACGCCCTCGCCCACCTCGGCGTCCGGCACATCGACATGCCGACCACGCCCGAACGGGTGTGGCGGGCGATCAACGAGGCATAGAACACCGGTGGAATTGGTTCAGGTGAAGTGATCAGCCGTTTCCCGACGGCCGCTCATCCCGCCACGTGCTTAGGAGTTCCATTCGTGCAAGTTTCGATCAACGTCAACGGCGAGCAGCGCAGCCACGAGGTCGAGGACCGCACCCTGCTCGTCCAGTACCTGCGGGACAACTGCGAACTGACCGGCACCAACATCGGTTGCGACACCACGTCCTGCGGCGCGTGCACGGTGCTGCTCGACGGAGAGTCGGTGAAGTCGTGCACCGTGCTGGCCGCCCAGGTGGACGGCCAGGAGGTGACCACCATCGAAGGCCTCGCCGACGGCGAGCAGCTGCACCCGATGCAGCGCGCGTTCCAGAAGGAGCACGGCCTGCAGTGCGGGTTCTGCACCCCGGGCATGGTGATGGCTTCGGTGTCCCTGGTCGAGGAGAACCCGAACCCGACGGAGGCCGACGTCCGCGCCGGGCTCGAGGGCAACCTCTGCCGCTGCACCGGGTACCACAACATCGTCCGCGCCGTGCTCAGCGCGGCCGAGGAGAAGTCGGGGGCCGCGGAATGATCCCTGCCGCGTTCACCTACAAGAAGGCCGGTTCCGTCGAGGAGGCGCTGGGCCTGCTCGCCGAGCACGGCGACGACGCGAAGCTGCTGGCCGGCGGGCACTCCCTGCTGCCGCTGATGAAGCTGCGGCTGGCGGTGCCGGAAGTGCTGATCGACGTCGGCGGGCTGCGCGAGCTGTCCTACGTCCGCGAGGACGGCGACCAGATCCGCATCGGCGCGCTGACCCGGCACCACGACCTGGAGCACTCCGAGCTGCTGCAGCGGGAAGTCCCGCTGCTGGCGCACGCGGCGGGCACCATCGGTGACCCGCAGGTCCGCCACCGCGGCACGATCGGCGGCTCCCTGGTGCACGGCGACCCGGCCTCGGACCTGCCCGCGGTGGCGCTGGCGCTGGACGCGGTGCTGGTCGCGCAGGGCCCGTCCGGCACGCGGGAGATCCCGGCGACGGAGTTCTTCACCGACTTCTTCGAAACGGCGCTCGGCGAGGACGAGCTCCTGGTGGAGATCCGGGTGGCCAAGAACCCGGCGCAGGGCTGGGACTTCCAGAAGTTCACCAAGCGCGCGATCGACTGGGCCGTGGTCGGCGTGGCCGTCGCGGGCCAGCGCGTGGCCCTGGTGAACATGGGCCCGGCGCCGATGCGAGCGCGCGGCGTCGAGGAGGCCTTGGCGAGCGGTGCGAGCCCGGCCGAGGCCGCGGAGCGAGCGGCGGAGGACACCTCCCCGCCGGACCAGGCGAGTGCGAGCGCGACCTACCGCAAGCACCTGGCGAAGGTCCTGGTCCGCAGGGCCCTGGAAAACGCGGCAGCCCGCCGCGCATGACGAGGTGAGGGCACCCGCGACCAGGTCGCGGGTGCCCTCGTTCATCCCCCGAGCGAGCACCACGCCTTTCCCCGCCATATCAACGGAAATCAGGCGCTCGACTTCTTGGAATCGCGCCCGTCGCGGGGCGGCGGCGAAGTCCGCCCTCGCTGTCGCCGCCGTCGTGGTCGCGTTCGTGCTGGTGTCAGGCGGGGTTGCCCGTCACGTGGGTGACGAGCAGGGTCACACCCGCCTCGCCGCCGCAGTCGACCAGCACGGGTCCCACCCCGTTGCCGACCGTCTCGCGGAGCTTCGCCCTGGCCTCGAACCGCTCGGGGCCGGACTCGATGATCTCGACGTCCTCCAGGACCGGCCGCCCGTCGACACCGCTGACGACGGCCCGCAGTCCGGTACCGCCGCCGCAGTGACCGGTGATCGTCACCTCCTGGCCCCGTTCGGTCGTCGGATTGGGCGTCACCTGCACCGCGGCACGCGCGCCCTCGGGCACCGAGGCACTGCTCTCCTGCGTGAAAGCCACGCACTCTCCTTCTCGTGATCAGTTCGGATCGCATCAGCTGCCGCTCTCCGGCCGCCGACACCGCTCAGCTTTCGCGATCCGGGTGCCGCGGGACATCAGGGATCGCCCGGGGACGTCCCTGATCAGTCCCGAGAACTCGGCTGAACCTCGCGGCTGGCATTTCCGCAGGTGGGGACCCGTGAGTCTTTTGTGGTGTTATAGCGCCCCAAAAGACTCACGGGGCTTGACCTGCGGCAACGGAGCCCCTGATGATCTCGGCGAGTTCTTCGGCGAGTTCCGGGGTCGCCGCCACGACTCCGGACCAGCGGCGGCGGAGGTCCGGGTCGATCTCCAGGGGCCGGCCGTGGACGTCCAGGACCGCGCCGCCCGCTTCGGGGAGGACCACCATCGCTGCTGCCAGGTCGACGATCCGGTGGGTGTCGGAGTCCGCGTCCGCGAAGGCGTCCGTCGAACCCTCCGCGACCAGCATCGCTTCCAGGCACGACGTGGACAGGATGCGGACCCGCGCCGCGCGCTTGGTCACCCGCCACCACGCGTCCGCGCTGCGCTCGTGCGGGCGCAGCAGGCTGACCGCCGCGCCGTCCAGCTCGCGGCGACCGCTGGTGCGGAACTCCGCGCGCTGGCCCGAAACCGCGTGCCAGCACCGGCCGGTGTCCAGCCAGCAGGTCAGCGCCTCCACCGGCTTCCCGTCGACCGCGATCGCCCCGGCGAACGCCGAGAGCGGCACCCCGGCCGCGGCGTTGGCCGTGCCGTCCACCGGGTCGGCCACGAGCGTCATCGCCGAACCGTTGTCGGCGAACCCGACCTCCTCGCTGAGCAGGTTGATCCGGTGCGCCTCGGCGACTTCCGCGATCGCGGCCTCCACCAGCAGGTCCAACCGCATCGACGCGGTGCCGTCCGCGCCGACCGACGACGTCTCGGCCAGCTGCGCCCGGTCGAACTGCGCGCGAGCGTCCCGGAAGGCCGCCGACGCCGCCTTGGCCGCGCC
>NZ_JBEOVY010000420.1:0-6130 GCF_040295745.1 Saccharopolyspora sp. NPDC002686 | reverse complement strand
GTTTTCCAGGCTCTTTTCGGGTGGCGGTGCGGGTGGCGGAACCTCAGACGCCGCCTGGCTGCGGGATCCCGTTTTCATGTATGTCCACCACATCGCGCAGCCGATCAGCGAGACCTCTCAGTTCGCGATGCGGGTGGTCGGTGTGCAGTTGACCGGGAAGTTCACGGCCTTGGCGATGTAGCAGAGCTCGTGGGCCCGCTCGTGGAGCGCTTCGGCGACGTCGACGCTGGCCCGGTCGGAGACGGTCACCAGCGGGGTCAGCTCGACGGACTCGAACTGGCCGGTGCCGTCGGGGTTCTCGGTGAGGATGCCGCGGGCCTGGTCGTGGTAGCCGGTGACCACCACGCCGCTGTCGGCCGCCAGGTGCAGGAACCACAGCATGTGGCACTGCGACAGCGAGGCGACCAGCAGTTCCTCGGGGTTGTAGCGGTCGGCGTCGCCCAGGAACACCGGGTCCGCGGAAGCGCCGATGGCGTCCTTGCCGTCCGCGCGCACCTCGTGGGTGCGCTCGTAGCTGCGGTAGGAGCTGGTGCCCTGGCCGGTGTTGCCGGTCCAGACCACTTCGACCTGGTAGCCGTGCCGGGCCGTCGTCGGCGGGGCCGGTTTCGATTCGGTCATCGCCCCATCGTTGCACCGCCGCGGGGTGCAGTGGTGATCCTTTTGCGGCCCACGTCACAAATACGCCACCGACCGGAGTAACGCCGAACGGGCGGCCCACGGCTCCAGTCGGAGCAGCGGACCGCCCGCGCGAGCTCAGCCCTGGTCGGCGATGTCCGCGAGGACTGCGGCCAGGGTGCGGACCGGGACTCCGGTGCCGCCCTTGGGGGTGTAGCCCCACGGGCCGGAGGAGTTGTAGGACGGGCCCGCGATGTCGATGTGCGCCCACTCCACGCCGTCGGCCACGAACTCCTCGATGAAGATGCCCGCGGCCAGCATCCCGCCCCAGCGGTGGCCGGTGATGTTGGCCAGGTCGGCGAGCTTGGAGTCCAGGTCGCCGCGCAGCTCCTCGGGCAGCGGCATCGGCCAGCCGCCCTCGCCGACGGCCTGCGACAGCCGCGCGACCCGGTCGCGGAACTGCTCGCTGCCCATCACGCCTGGCGTGCGCTTGCCCAGCGCCACCACCTGCGCGCCGGTCAGGGTGGAGGTCTCGATCAGGTAGTCGGGCTCGTCCTCGCAGGCGCGGGTGATCGCGTCGACCAGGATCAGCCGGCCCTCGGCGTCGGTGTTGAGCACCTCGACGGTCTTGCCGCCGTACATGGTCAGCACGTCACCGGGGCGGTAGGCGGTGCCCGACGGCATGTTCTCGGCCATCGGCACGGTCGCGGTGATGTCCAGCGGGTAGTTCAGCCGGGCTGCCAGCACCATGGTGGCCACCACCGACGCCGCACCGGACATGTCCGAGGTCATCTCTTCCATGCCGGCGGCCGGCTTGATGGAGATGCCGCCGGTGTCGAAGGTGATGCCCTTGCCGACCAGCGCGACCTTCTTGGCGTCCTTCGGGCCCTTGTGCCGCAGGCGCACCAGGCGCGGCGGCCGCGACGAGCCCGAGCCGACGCCGAGGATGCCGCCGAAGCCCTGCTTGCGCAGCGCGTGGTCGTCGAGCACCTCGACCTCCAGGCCGACGGCGCGGCCGAGCTCGGTGGCGCGCTCGGCGAAGGAAGCCGGGAACAGGTCGTTGGGCGGGGTGTTGATCAGGTCGCGGGCGGTGTTGACCGCTTCACCGATCGCGGTGGCGCCCTTCAGCGCGTGCGCGTGACCGTCCGCCTTCGCGTCGGCGACCACGAACTCCACTTCGGACACCGGGGCGTCGCCGGAGTTGGACTTGTAGCCGGTGAAGGCGTACGCGCCGAGCACGGTGCCCTGCACCGCGGCGGAGAGGTCCACATCGGACAGCGTGGTGGCGGCGCGTTCGACGCCGGTCAGCGCGCGGGCGGCGGCGCCGGAAGCGCGGCGCACCTGCTCGCCGGTCGGTCCGCCGTCGGCGACCTTGCCCAGGCCGGTCGCGATCAGGACCGGGGCGCGCAGCTTGCCGCTGGCGGGCAGCTTGACGACCTCGTCGGCCTTCCCGGTCGCTCCCAGCGTGGTCAGCACCTGGCGCAGGTCGCCGTCGAAAGCCGCCGCGACCTGGTCGGAGCCGGACGCGAGCTGCAGGCCGTCGGTGCCCTGAGCGGTGCCGACGATGAGTGCGTCCACGGCCAGCTTGGTCACCGCGGTGTCGGTGAGGGAGAGTTTCGGGGTCGTCACGTGTCAATCCTCCGTTGAAGCTGCCGTGTCAGCATTGGGTCCATTCGCACTCTAGAACGCAACGCGAGGGTGAATCCGGCCAGGCATGCGTCCGTCACCCGAGCCTGGCACCGGAAAACCCCTCCGAGTGCGGTCTTCGGGTCTGTTCTCGCCGGGCGAACACCGAGCGGTCCCGGTTCGGCGGTGAAGATCGATCCGGCGCTCGCCTACGCTGGAACACGGGGTGGCTGTGGTGTCAACCGACAGGCGGCTGCACCGTCGTCGTTCGTCTGCAAGGGTGGTCGGGTGGCCCAACAGGTTGAATCGAGCCGGCTCGCGTCCGGTTCCGGGGCGGTTCCGCTGGCGCTCGGCGGGATGCTCGGCATCGGTGCGTTCGTGGGCCCGGCTCCCGCAGCGGCCGCTGCCGGGGCGTGGTTCCCGCTCGGTCTGCTGATCGCGCTGCTGGCCGCGACCTGTTCGGCATCGGCGACCGCGCACCAGTCGGCCGCGTACCGCGGTCCGGGGGCGGCTTACGCCTGCGTTCGCGGGCGGATGGGCCTGCTGGCCGCGCGGGTCGGCGCCAGTGCGTACGTGGCCGGGCACATCGCTGCGATGGCCGCGATCGCGCGAGTGCTGGGCGACTTCTTCCTGCCCGCCTCGGCGCCGCTGGTGGCGTCGGTGGCGATCCTGCTCGTGGTGCTCTCGGCGACGGCCGGGTTGCGGATCCGCGGTGCTGCGGCCTGGATCTGGCTCGCGCTGACCGCCGCGGTGCTGGCCCTGGTGGTCGTCACGTGCTTCGCGATCGAGCCCGTTCCACCGCTTCCGACCGGGGTCGGACCCGCGGACAGCGCGGTGGGCATCACCGGTGCCGCGGGGGTGCTGTTCTTCGCCTTCCTCGGTTTCGAGCGGTTGACCGCTCCGTCCGAAGAGCGCGACCGGGTTTCGCGGGCGGCGCTGAAGCGCGGTGTCGTGATCTCGTTCGTCGCGCTGACCGCGGTGCTCGCGGTGGTGACGGCGGCGCTGGTGCACCAGCTCGGCTGGTCGCGGCTGGCGCTGTCGCCGACCCCGATCCGCGATGTCCTGACCGCGGCGGCCGCGTCCGAGATCGCGCCGCTGGTCAGCGTCGGCGCCGCGGTGGCGCTGCTGCCGGTGCTGCTGGCCGCGCTGGAGTCCGCCCGGTCGACCGCGCTGGCCCTGGTGCAGGACGGGGACCTGCCCCGCGGGCTGGGACGTCGGAGCGGCTTCGGCACGCCGTACCTGCTGGACGTCGGCGCGGGGGTTGCCGCAGTCGCGGTAGCACTGCTGGTCGAGCCGGTGACGGCAATGGCCTTCGCCGCGTGCAGCCTGCTCGTGCACTACGCCTTCGCCAACGCCGGGGCGCGATTGCTGCTGGCCGACGTGGGTGGCTGGCCGATGCGCGGGGCCTGCCTCGGCATGGGGTTGTCCGTCGTCCTGGCGATGAGCATGCCGATTTCTGCGATGCTTGCGACGCTTGTTGTCGTTTTAATCGGTCCTTTGGTGACGGGAGGCGTGTCCCGTCGCTGGAGATGAGGCGGGTCATGCTCAACGCGAGTGCAGGCAACCTTTCCCTGAAACCCATCGAACCCCCGATCTGGCTGCCCGGTGAGGAAGCGCTCTACAGCTTCTGGCGCCTGGACGGCTCCCTCGGCACCGTCCACCCGGCACGAGTGGTCGAGGACGACGGTGACCAGCTGCTGTGCTGGGTCGTGGACGGCACCCCGATCCGGACCACGACCTCGCCGGACGGTCGTTCGCCGCGCGAGATGCCGCTGTTCGAACGCTTCAACGGGCCGCGGGTTCCGGCTCCGTCCACCTGGCACGGCACCGACACCCTGCGCCTGGTCTACGACCACCGCTGGGTGTCGGTGTGGTGGTTCTTCGAACCCGACGGGACCTTCCGGAACTGGTACGTCAACCTCGAGGTGCCCCTGGGGCGCGACGAGTTCGGCGTGCGGCGGGTGGACGGCGTGCTGGACGTCGAGGTGTTCCCCGGCGGGAAGTGGTCCTGGAAGGACGAGGACGAACTCGCCGCCGCGATGTCGGCAGGCCGGTTCGACCGCTGGCACCTCAAGCAGCTGCGGACCGAGGGGGAGCGCATGATCGAGCTCGCCGAGGCGCAGCTGTTCCCGTTCGACGGCACCTACTGCGACAGCCGGCCCGATCCGAAGTGGTCGGTGCCGTCCCTGCCGGATGGACTCCTCGAGGACTGACCGTCAGGACGGGGAGGCCGCCGCGATGAACAGCAGGATGGTGACCAGGGCGACCAGGGCGCCGACCCCGATGACCGAGCCGCCGCGCAGGTCCTTCGGGAAGAAGCTCTGGTGCTTGTTGCGCCACCAGAACGCCCAACCGGCGGCGAGGCCCAACCCCAGGACGACCCCGAAAGCGCCCATCCAGGCGTAGAAGAGCGCCACGAGCACGCCGCCACCCAGGGGCATCAGAGCCGCCAGGGTGGCGGCGAGCGCGTCCTGCTGCGCGGTGGTGGGGACCGGAGTGGGGGCCTGCTGGTTCATGAGCACATCATAGAGCCCGGAACGCCGGTTTCCAGAAGCTTCCGGATGACGCTCGGTGGCATCCGCTCAGCGGTGCGTGACCGGGCCTCGAATACTTGGACGACCAACTTTAGGGAATCGGGTTTTCACTGCTCGAGGCGGCGCGATACGGTACGCGCATGACTGAAGCGCTGTCTTTCTCCCGGACCAACAACCCGCAACCGGTCAGCGACGAGCGCCGCGCAGAGGTACTGGCGAACCCGGGTTTCGGACGGCACTTCACCGACCACATGGTGACCATCCGCTGGACCGATGACCGCGGTTGGCACGACGCCCGCGTCGAGCCGTACCACTCGCTCGAACTCGACCCGGCGACCTCGGTGCTGCACTACGCGCAGGCGATCTTCGAAGGCCTCAAGGCCTACCGCCAGCCCGACGGCTCGATCGCCGCGTTCCGGCCGCAGGCCAACGCGCGGCGGTTCCAGGACTCCGCGAAGCGGATCGCGATGGCCCAGCTGCCCGAGGAGTTGTTCCTCGAGTCGCTGCGCGAGCTGATCGCGGTCGACGGGGCGTGGGTGCCCAGCGCCGAGGAGAGCTCCCTCTACCTGCGGCCGTTCATGATCTCCACCGAGGTCGGCCTGGGCGTCAACAACCCGGCCAACGCCTACCTCTACGCCGTGATCGCCTCGCCGTCCGGCTCGTACTTCTCCGGCGGCATCAAGCCGGTCACCGTGTGGCTGAGCCACGAGTACGTGCGCGCGGCTCCCGGCGGCACCGGTGCGGCCAAGTTCGCGGGCAACTACGCCGCGTCCTTCGCCGCGCAGGCCGAAGCCGTGAAGCAGGGCTGCGACCAGGTCGTGTGGCTCGACGCGTGCGAGCGGCACGTGGTCGAGGAGATGGGCGGCATGAACCTGTTCTTCGTGCTCGGCTCCGGCGCCGACGCCCGCCTGGTGACCCCCGAGCTCAGCGGCAGCCTGCTGCCCGGCGTGACCCGCTCGTCGCTGCTGGAGCTGGGCCGCGAGCTCGGCATGCAGGTCGAGGAGCGCAAGGTGACGGTCGAGGAGTGGGAGAAGAAGGCCGCGACCGGTGAGCTCACCGAGGTCTTCGCCTGCGGCACCGCAGCGGTGATCACCCCGGTCGGCCACGTCAAGCACCGCGACGGCGAGTTCACCATCGCCGACGGCCAGCCGGGCGAGTTCACGATGCGCCTCCGCGAGCGCCTCACCGGCATCCAGCACGGCACCGTCGAGGACACCCACGGCTGGATGACCAAGCTGGACTGATCCAGTCCTGGTCCCGTCTGCGAGGGGGCGCAGTTTCAATTTTAAATGCGCCCCCACGGCGGGTGGGGGGCCCCGCACCCCCCAAGGGGAGAGGGTGGGGGGGGGGGAGAG
>NZ_JBEOVY010000419.1:0-6132 GCF_040295745.1 Saccharopolyspora sp. NPDC002686 | reverse complement strand
CCCGGCACCGCGATGCGGGTTCGATCACCCCCGACGACCTGATGGCCGCGCTGACCACGTCGGTGCGGCAACGGCAGTCTGGAGCGGGCGGTCGCCTCGGGCATGGGGGTCTGCTCGGTGCTCATGCGCGGCGGTACCCCTCGAGGATCGAGTCGTCGACCTCGGGGAGGTTCACGACGATGTTGTCCGGTGTCCGGCAGGTCAACCACACGAGTTCCTCGGTGGTGCTCATGTTGCCCTCGACGTGCGGCATGAACGGCGGGACGAACACGAAGTCGCCCTCGGTCATCTCGATCCACTGCGAGTAGTTCTCGCCGTACCAGATCCGGCCGGTGCCCTTGAGCACGTAACCGCCGGTCTCGGCCTCGCCGTGGTGGTGCGGCAGCGAGCGGTAGCCGGGCTCGTTGGAGACCTTGCCGTACCAGATCTTCGTCGCCGGGGTGTGCTGCGGCGAGACTCCGGAGATCCGCACCGCGCCGCCGGACTGGCCGGTGCCGGTGTCCTCCTGCCCGGCCCGCGTCACGACCGGGACGGAGTCGAGGTCGAGCTCGTCATTCATGCGGAACCTCCTTTGCCGGGCCGGGATTCGCGTCCCGGCGCGTGGTTTCGATTCGGATCGGGGTGCGCAGGACGCCGACGCCTTCGAGGTCGACCTCGACCAGGTCGCCGTCGGCGAGGGACCTCGGCGGGGTCTCGGCGGCGCCGACACCGGCCGGGGTGCCGGTCAGCACCACGTCGCCGGGTGCCAGCGCGGTGAAGGACGAGATGTAGGACAGCAGCGCCGCGGCGTCGAAGACCAGGTCGGCGGTGTCGCCGCGCTGGACGACCTCGCCGTTCACCCGGCAGGTCAGCGCGAGCCCGGCGCCCGGGTCCAGTTCGTCGGCGGTGACCAGGACCGGGCCCAGCGACGTGGTGCGGTCGAACGACTTGCCGGGCAGCCACTGCCCGGTGTGGCGCTGCCAGCTGCGCACCGACAGGTCGTTCGCGGCGGTCCACCCGGCGATCGCGGCGGCGGCCTCGGCGCGGGTGGCCCGGTGCAGCGGCGCCCCGACGACGGCGGCGAGCTCGGCCTCCCAGTCCAGGCCTTCCGCCCAGTCCGGGACGGTCACGACGTCGGACGGCCCGGTGAGGGTGTCGGCGAACTTCGCGAACAGGGTCGGGTGCTGCGGGACCGGAAGGCCCATCTCGCGGATGTGCCCGGCGTAGTTGTGCCCGCAGCACACGACTTTCGACGGGCGGGGCACCACCGGGGCCAGGTCCAGGTCAGCGGGCATATCCGGGGCTCCGGCGAGAGCGCTCTCGGCGATGTCCCGCCATGTCGGGTGCCCCAGCAGCTCGCCGACATCGGCGAAGGGAAGCGGCACGACGCTCCGCTCCGCGACCACGACGGCACGAGTCGCGCCGTCCACCCGAGCCGTTCCGAGCCGCATCCCCACTCCAGAAATATGTCGTTCCTATGACGATCGACAGGAAAGCACAATCTCTCCAGCGGGCACAAGAGCGCCTGTTCCGCTGGACCGATCGGCGTATTCGCACAACACAGCTCGGAAGAACTAGTCGGCCAGAATCCTTGTCCCGCACTGCGAATCATGCTCTCATTACCGCCGTTACAGACACGGCATGTTCGTGCCTAGCGTTGATACCGGGACGAGGGCTGGCGATGGCAGATCAACTCTTCTGGAATCCCAAGACCGAGCTGATGCCCCGCGAAGACCTGCGGGCGCTGCAGCTGGCCAAGCTGCGCAGGGTGGCGGAGTGGGCGCAGGCCCGCAGCTCGCACTACCGGCGCACCTTCGCCGAAGCCGGGTTCCACCCCGACCAGCTGCGCACCTGGGCCGACATCGACCGGATCCCGTTCCTCACCCGGGCCGAGTGGATGGCCGGCCAGGACGCCCTCCCGCCCTACGGCGACCTCCCGGTCACCGGCCCGGAGAACGCGATCCGGATGCACACCACCAGCGGGACCTCCGGCAAGACGCCGCTGCGCGCGCTGGACTCCCGCAAGGACTGGTCCTGGGCCGCGGAGATGTGGTGCTACGCGCTGTGGGGCGCCGGGGTGCGCCCGCACGACATCGGCTACGTCGCGTTCGGCTACGGCTCGTTCATCGGTTTCTGGGGCCTGCACAACGGTTTGGAGAAGCTCGGTGCGCTGACCATCCCCGGCGGCGCGCAGACCACCGCGCAGCGGGTCAAGCAGATCCAGGACTTCGGCGCGACCGTCGTGGCGTCCACCCCGACCTACGCGCTCCGGCTGGCCCAGGAGGCCGAAGCCCTCGGCATCGACCTGCCAGGCGGGCCGGTGCGCGCGGTGATCCTCTCCGGCGAACCGGTCGGGGCGATCAAGGAGACCAAGGCGCTGATCGAGAAGCGCTGGGGCGCCAAGGCTTTCGACACCGCGGGGATGACCGAGGTCTCGACGATCTTCATGTTCGAGCCGAGCGAGCAGCCCGGCGGTTCGCACATCATCGAGGACCACTTCATCGAGCAGGTCATCGACCCCGACACCGGCCGCGAGGTCCCCTACGGCGAGCGCGGCGAGCGGGTCTGCACCTCCTTCGGCCGCAGCACCACGCCGCTGCTGCGCTACCGCACCGCGGACCTGGTGGTGAAGGTGCCGCACACCGCAGCGTCGTCCGGGCGGACGTGGGACCTGTACGAGGGCGGGATCATCGGCCGCGTCGACGACATGAAGCTGGTCCGGGGCACGAACGTCTACCCGGGCGCGGTGGAGTCGATCGTGCGCCGGTTCCCCGAGATCGAGGAGTTCCAGATCCGCATCGAGCGCTGCGGCGACCGCGACGAGATCCGGCTGCTCCTCGAACCGTCGCCGGTGGTGGACGACGCCGCCTGGGAACTGCTCTCCGGCAAGCTCGGCATCGACCTCGCCGAAGCGCACGAAGGCCTGCGGTTCCTGCTCGAACGCGCCGCACCGGGCGAGCTCCCGCGCCCCGAGCTCAAGGCCCGCCGGCTCACCGACCTGCGCCCCACCAGCTGAGGAGACGCCCATGACCACGCCCACGCCCCGCGGCGGAACGGATCTGCTGGGTCGGCCGCTCGCCGACGACGAGCAGGCGATCCTCGACGTCTACCGCGCCATCCAGGCCGCCCTGGCCCGCGACCTGCCGCCGTGCGCGGCCGCCAACCTCCGGGCGGCGCTGGCCCCGGTCGCGGTCACGATCACCGACCTCGGCCTCTGCTACGAGCACCTGACCGATCTGTCGGTCTGACCACCCCCGTTCTCCGATCCAGCGAGAGGAACTCCGCATGTCCACGACCACCTCGTCGATCCAGCACGTCAACCCGGCTGAACTGGCCAAGCCCTCGGGCTTCACGCACGCGGTCCGGTGGGGCGACACCGTCCACCTCTCCGGGCAGACGGCGTTGGACGCCGACGGCCGGATCGTCGACGGCGACATCGTCGACCAGTTCCGCCGGGCCCTGAGCAACGTGGTGACCTCCCTGCGCGAGGCCGGTGGCTCCCCCGAGAACCTGCTGTCCGTGCGGATCTACCTGACCGACGTCGCGGGCTACCAGGCGCGCGGCCGCGAGATCGGGCAGGTGTGGAAGGAGCTGTGCGGCCGCACCTACCCCGCGATGACCGGTGTCGGCGTCACCGCGCTGTGGCAGCCCGAAGCCCTCGTCGAGATCGAAGCCGTCGCCGCCATCCCGTCCTGAACTCCGCCCGGTCGCCGCTGGTCATGCCGTTGCCGACGTCGGTCCGATGGCGGCGATCCCGGCCTCGCCGGCTGGGGTGAGCCGAACGCTGCGGGGCACGGTCCCGCGGCTGATCCACCCGAGTTCGAAGAGCCTGCTGGTGAGCGCGGTGCCGAGCGGTCCGGCGAGGTGGTGGGCCTGTTCCGTCCAGTCCACGCAGTAGCGCAGGGGACGCCGTTGGTCGAGCGCCTTGGTCGGCAGGCCCCATTCGGCCAGCGCTGCCGCGCCGTGGGCGGTGAGGCGGTACTGGCCGCCTTTGCCGGGTGCGGAGAGCCGGTCTCCGGCGATCTCGGGACGGTGGCGTCCGTCGCCGCCGGTGATCCAGCCTGCCTCGAGCATCCGCTGGAACACGTGGACGCCGAGCTGTCCCGCGAGGTGGCGGTAGCAAGTTCGCGCGTTGCGAAGTGCGCCCGCTTTGGTGTGCTGGCGCAGTGAGGTGATGGGGGTGCGTGGCGCGAGCCGCGCCAGCGCCTCCAAGACGCCTTCGACCTCGTGACTGGCCAGCCGGTAGTACCGGTGCCGTCCTTGCTGCTCGACTCGCACGAGGTGGTGGTCGAGCAGGATCGCCAGGTGGTTGCTGACGGTGGACGCGGCCACACCGGCTTCTTCGGCCAAGCGCCCGGCGGGCAGGGCTCGGCCGTCGGCCAACGCCATGAGCACCCGGGTGCGCCTCGGGTCCGCGAACGCGCTGGCGACGTGCGCGATGTCGGGTTCGCCCGCCGGAGAGCTCGGAGCGTCCATGCCCCGATGGTAGGTGCGAAATGTTTCGACCCGGGCTGAAGCTTTTCGCCGCGAGGATCGGGGCATGCACCGCAGCGCACACGACACCACAAGAACGACTCCGCAGAGCGGAGGCGCTGGGACGAACTGGCCGCTGACGATCGGGCTGTGCGCCGGCTACTTCCTG
Source organism: Saccharopolyspora sp. NPDC002686 (assembly GCF_040295745.1). NCBI lineage: Bacteria > Bacillati > Actinomycetota > Actinomycetes > Pseudonocardiales > Pseudonocardiaceae > Saccharopolyspora > Saccharopolyspora sp. NPDC002686. Next base: position 1,511 of record NZ_JBEOVY010000419.1, on the reverse strand, counting down.
GTGCTCCTCGACGTGACAGTGGTCAACGTGGCGCTCCCGCGGTTGGACGCGGACCTCCACGCCGGGACCGGGCTGGCGTGGGAGGTGGACGCTTACACCGTTCCGCTGGCCGCGCTGCTCCTCGCGGCCGGTGCGGTGGGTGATCGGCTCGGTCATCGGCGCTTGGTCGTCATCGGGTTCGCCGGGTTCGGCATCGCCTCGATCGCCTGCGCGCTTTCATCCTCGATCGCGGTCCTGATCGTGGGCCGGGCGTTGCAGGGCGTGGCCGCGGCCCTGATGCTGCCGGGAACGCTGGCCATGTTGTCGCAGGCAGCGCCCGACGAGCGAGCCCGCGCCCGAGTGATCGGGCTGTGGGCCGCAGTGGGAGGTGCGGCGTTGCCGGCGGGCCCGGTGGTGGGCGGACTGCTCGTGCAGGCAGCGGGGTGGCGGGCCGTGTTCTGGCTCGGCGTCCCGATCATCGTCCTCGCGTCGGCTGCTGTGCTCACTTCGGCAGCTGGAACGCCTCGACCAGCAGAGGAACGCGGTGTCGACTGGGGCGGCACGGCTCTCCTGGTCGTCGCGTTGGGATGTCTGGTGACCGCAGTCATCCAGGGGCCCGGCAATTCCGCGCTCGGCGGAGCGATGCTCCTGGCCGCGGTGTGCGCCGGGGTTGCGTTGTGGCACGTCGAAAGGGCGGCACAGCAACCCCTGCTGCGCGTTCCGCCGGCGGCTCGGCGCCCCCTGGCGATCGCGTGCGGGATCGCCGCGACGATGAACTTGTGCGTGCAGGGCGCGTTGTTCGTGCTCACTCAGATCTTCCAGACCGTTCACGGGCTCAGCCCGCTGGCGGTGGGCCTGGTGATGCTGCCGGCGATGGCACCGCTGCCGCTGCTCGGCACGGTCTCGGCCAAGCTCACGAACAGGTTCGGTTCCTGGCGGACCAGCGCGCTGGGGCTGCTGATCGCCGTCGCCGGGTTCACCGGCTTGGCCCTGACCATCCGCGACGCGGTGGACTATCCGGCCCTGCTGTGCTCGCTGGCCGCGTGGGGCACCGGAATCGGCATCCTCACACCGGGAATCGTCACCGCCGCCATGCGTTCCGCTCCCGGCTCGCCGGGGACCGCATCGGGCGCCAGCAACACCTCCCGGCAAGCCGGCGGAGCAATCGGGGTGGCCGTTTTCGGCGCCGTCGCCGGAACACCGGCAGCGCCGTGGTTCGCCCAGCACGTGGGAATCCTCATGTGGGCAGGCGCAGCAGCGTTCCTCGTCGCTTCGGTGGTCTGCTTCCTCCCGGCCGGAACCCCGAACTGACCCCCTGCGGTTCGTCCTCAGTCCGCACCGGGTTCGGCGCCGTCGAGCACCAGAACAGCGTGTTCGCGGGCCGGGCCGGCGAGACGCGCGCGCAGGTCCGCGAACAGCTCCTCGGCCCGCACCCCGACCCTTGACCTCCACCACGTCGTGCTGGTCGACCTCCAGCTCGCGCAGCAGGAGTTCGAGCATGTTCTCGCTCATCGTGTCGGTGACCTCGAGCC
>NZ_JBEOVY010000418.1:0-6152 GCF_040295745.1 Saccharopolyspora sp. NPDC002686 | reverse complement strand
GAGGTCTCGAACTGCGGTGGCTCGCCACCGAGCCGGCCGCGGGTGCCACCGCCGAGCAGGTCGCCGACGCGGTCGGCCCGGACACCGCGCTGGTGGTGTTGAGCCACGTCAACTACCGCTCCGGGTATCTGGTCGATGCCGAGGCCATCACTCGGATCGCTCACGAGGCGGGGGCCCTGGTGCTGTGGGACCTGAGCCACACGGTGGGCTCGGTGCCGGTCCGGCTCGACGAGTGGAACGCCGACTTCGCCGTCGGCTGCACCTACAAATACCTCAACGGCGGCCCCGGTTCCCCGGCATTCGGCTACGTCAACCAGCGCCATCACGACGCGGTGCGCCAACCCATCCGCGGCTGGATCGGCCACCGCGAACCCTTCGCCATGGGCCCCGGCTACGAGGCCGCACCCGGGGTGCGCGGCATGCTCAGCGGAACACCACCGATCCTGGCGATGCTGCCCCTGATCACCGGCCTGGACCTGCTGGAACAGGCGGGCATCGACGCCGTCCGCGCCAAGTCGGAGCAGTTGACCGGGTTCGCCGTCGAACTGGCCGAGGCGGAACTGGTCGACCGGGGTGTGGAGTTGCTATCGCCCCGCGACCCGAAGCGCCGTGGCAGCCACATCACCCTGCGCCGCCACGACTTCGGCGAGTTCATCGCACCGCTCTGGGAGCGCGGAGTGATTCCCGACTTCCGCACCCCGGACGGCATCCGCATCGGACTCGCACCGCTGAGCACCAGCTTCGCCGAACTCCACCGAGGACTCTCGGTGCTCACCGAGCTCGTCGATGAACGAAGCGAGCGGTGATCGTCATGTCAGCGCAGCACGCGTTCGAGACCACCGAGAACACGACGCGCGACGGGCTGGTGCGGTCCCTCTCCCACCGGCAGATGACGATGATCGGTCTCGGTTCCGCCCTGGGCACCGGGCTGTTCCTCGGGTCCGCATCGGCGATCTCCACGGCCGGTCCCGCGGTCGTCGTGTCGTACTTGCTGGGTGCGCTGCTGATCGCCGTCATCGCCACCGCGCTCGGGGAGATGACCGCGGTGCACCCGATCCGCGGCTCGTTCGGCGCGATCGCCCGGCAGTACTTGGGTCCCTGGGCGGGGTTCGTCGCGCGGTGGTCGTACTGGGCCGGTGCGGTGATCGCCATCGGCGGTGAGGTCATGGCGGCGGCGCTCTACCTCCGCTTCTGGTGGCCCCAATTACCGCTGGCCGCGACGATCGTCGTGCTCGCCTGCGCCTTGGTGATCATCAACCTGGTGAGCGTGCGCGCCTTCGGCGTCACCGAGTTCTGGCTCTCCGGCATCAAGGTGACCGCGCTGGTCGTGTTCTTGCTCGCCGGGGCGCTCCTGGTCTTCGTCGGCGTCCCGGACCAGCCCGCCATCGGCTTCGGCCACCTCACCGAGCACGGCGGCTTCCTCCCGCAGGGACCCGCCTCGGTCTGGGTGGCCCTGGCGGTGGTGATGTTCGCGTTCGTCGGTTTCGAGACGGTGTCGATCTCCGCCGCCGAAACTCCCGACCCGGTCCGCTCGATCCGGACGTCGACGCGGGCGCTGGTGTGGCGGCTCGCGCTGTTCTACGTCCTGGCCGTCGGCCTCGTGGTCACCCTCTCGCCGTGGCAGGAGGTGGCATCGTCGGACGGCGACGTCGAGTCGAGCCCGTTCGTGCGGGTCTTCGCGAGCCTCGGTGTCCCGGCCGCGGCGTCGGTGACCAACGTGATCGTGCTGGTAGCCGCCTTGTCGGCGGCCAACGCCAACCTCTACGGCGCCAGTCGGCTCATGCACTCGCTGGCGCATGACGGGGCGGCGCCGGCTCCGCTGGCCGTCCTGAGCCGTCGGGGGGTTCCGGTCCGGGCACTGCTGGTGTCCGCGTCCGGTCTGCTCATCGCCGCCACGCTCGCCGCCACCGATGTCGGGAACGTCTTCACGCTCCTGGTGGCTCTGGCGACCTTCGCGGTGCTGATCGTCTGGGCGATCATCCTGGCGACCTACCTCGTGTTCCGGCGGAGGCGTGGGAACCTGCCCGCCGAACCCGGCTACCTGCGGTTGTGGGGCGGTTCGGTCACCGCTTGGCTCGGCATCGCAGGGTTGCTCGGCGTCGTGGCGACCGCGTTCGTCGTCCCGGACATGCAGAAAGCCGCTGCGACGGGCCTGGTATTCGTCGTTGTTCTGCTCGCCGCGCACGGGACCACCACGCGGCGCCGCCGGCCGCTGAGCAGCGACTCGACGTCCGAATCTCCTTAGTTCCACGAGAAGAGACCCCGCTGCTCGACGGGAGCAGCGGGGTCTCTTCGGATTCGTCGAATATCGATCAGAGCGACAGCTCCGGCTTCAGGCGGGCCGGGGTCCACACCTGCTGGCGCCAGGCGGCGATGGTGCTGAGCAGCAGCGCTGCGACGAGGTAGCTCGCCAGCACCGCCACCGAGGTGCCCACCGAGGCCATGTCGCCGCCGTAGATCAGGTGGCGCAGGCCGGAGACCACGTAGCCCAGCGGGAGCACCTGGTGCAGCGGGTGCAGCGGTTCCGGGATGGTCTGCCACGGGAACGTGCCGCCCGCGGTGACCAGCTGCAGCACCAGCACGACCAGCGCGATGAACTTGCCCTTCGGGCCGAACGCGGCGTTGAGCGCGTGCACGATCGCGGTGAACGCGAACGAGGTCAGCACCAGGAAGCCCACCGTCTGCCACGGGTTGGCCGGCTGCACGCCCACCGCGTAGACCACGACCACGTACAGCAGGATCGCCTGCACGAAGCCGACGATCGCGGCCGGCAGCCAGCCGCCGAGCGCGACGCGCCACGGCGCGACCCCGGCCGCCAGCGCGCGGCTGGACAGCGGCCGCATCAGCAGGAACAGCACGAAGCCGCCGACCCACAGCGCCAGGCCCATGAAGTAGGGGGCCAGCCCGGCACCGTAGGTGTCGGCCTTGACCTGGGCCATGGTGTCGATGGCGACCGGGTCGCCGATGGTGTCCGCGGTGGCGTCGCGGGTCGGCTCGTCCGGGTTGGGGATGTCGTTGACGCCCTTGCCCAGCTCGGTGGCCAGCGTGCTGGAGCCGTCCTTGAGCTGCCCCGAGCCGTCGTGCAGCTGGGTGGCACCGCCGGCCAGCTGGTCGGCGCCCTCGCTGAGCTTCTTGGTGCCGGTGACGGCCTGCTGCTCGCCGTCGCGCAGCTGCTTGGCGCCGTCGTCGAGCTTGTTCGCACCGGTCGCGAGCTGGTCGATGCCGTCGGTCAGGGCGGGCATCGCGTTGGCCAGCTGGCGGTTGCCGTCGGCCACCTGGCGGGAACCGTCGGCCAGCTTGCGCAGCTGCCCGACCTGGCCCTGCACCTTGCCGTTGGCATCGGTGATCGGGCTGTTGAGGTCGTCGAGCCCGGAGGTCACCTTCTCGATGACGTCCTCGTCCACCCCGGCCTTGCGCAGCTGGTCGGCGATGCGGCTCTTGGCGTCGTCGAGGTGGTCCACCACGTCCTGGGACACGTTGCCCAGCGATTCGGCCTTGCTGGCCAGCTGCTCGTTGCCCGCGGCGACCTGCTCGGCACCGTCGGCCAGCTTCGTGGTCTGGCTCGGCAGCGGAGCGGTCTTCTGCTGCAGCTGCGACAGCCCGCCGCGCAGCTGACCAGTGCCGTCGGCGAGCTGCGTCGCTCCGTTGGCGAGCTGGCGCTGGCCGTCGAGCAGCTGGTGCGCACCGGCCGACAGCTGCGCCGAGCCCTCCTGGGCCTGGCCGAGCCCGTCGTAGAGCTGCCCGGCACCGTCGGCGAGCTGGCCTGCGCCGTCCGCGGCTTCCTGCGTCTTGTCGTGCACCGTGGCGAACCCGAGCAGGAACTGCTTGGCCGCCTCGGTGCCCGCGCTGCGGGCGACGCCCTTGCTCACCTCGGAGGCGACCTTGTCGGCGATGGTGCCGACGATGTAGTTGTTCGCGTCGTTGGTGACCAGCTGCAGCTTGGCCTGGCGGGGCTCGAAGTCGCTGGGGGAGAGCAGCGCCGCGGAGAAGTCCCGCGGCACCACCAGGGCGAAGGTGTACTCGCCGGTGGACACGCCCTGCCGGGCGCTGAGCTCGTCGGTGCGCGACCAGTTGAACGTGCCGGAGTCCACCAGCTCCTGGTAGACGTCCTGGCCCGCGTCGAGCCGGGTGCCGTCCTCGCGGTCCGCCCCGGTGTCGTCGATGACCACCGCGGCGGGCACCGAATCGAGCTTCCCGTAGGGATCCCAGTTCGCGTAGATGTACATGGCGCCGTACAGCAGCGGTACCAGGGTGACCGCCAGCAGCGCCAGCTTGGGCAGCTTGCCGGAGGTGAGCCGGCGCAACTCGGTTGCGGCGAGCCGGAGACTAGTCATCGCTAGGGCCTTCAGTGAAATCCGATGTGGACAGTTCGGGGTTGTCTGCGCCGACGCGAGCGGGCGTGACGCCCAGCTTGTCGGCCGAGTGCGGGGAGCAGAGCGCGATCACGGCCATGCCGCGTTCGGCCTGGCGCACGGCCAGCTCGTACCAGCCGAGCGGCTCGCTGCCGTGGCGGTCCGGGCAGTCCAGGACCAGTGCTTTCGTGTCGCGGCGTTCGCAGGCGAGCTCGATCAGCAGCTTCGTGCGCTCGAAAGCGGGGAGGTTCTCGAAGCGCTCGTCCGCGTCGTACTCGCGCGTCGACAGCCAGCTGCGGACCTTGCGCCGGGTGGACCACTTGCCGGCCAGCGTCAGGCCCTCGGCGATGACGTCGCGCACGGCGATCGAGCCATCAGGTTCGGTTATCTCCGGCGCGTCGACGACCGCGACCTGCTTGCGCAGTGCGCCGGGGTCGAGCGCGCCGTCCAAGCGGACGGTGCCCTTGCTGGGGCGCAACCGACCGGACAGCACCAGCGCGAGCGCGGTGCGCCCGGAGTTCGGGTCACCGGTCACCAGCAGCGCTTGACCGCTGCGCACGCGCAGCGAGGTGGGGCCCAGCAGGGGTCCGTGCGCTCCGTTGACCTCGACGCCGGTGGCGACGATTTCCAAGCCGACTCCTCGACTCTCACGGCTGGTGCACCGGCCCGCGCAACGCGGTGGCCGGGCGCACCTCCCACATGGTCCACAGCGGCCGGTAGCCCTGTCGGGGCCAGAACACCGAGGACAGCGGGTTGGGCGGGTTGTAGTACAGGAAGCTGCCGATGACTCCGGCGCGCACGAACTCCTCGTGCACCGCGGTCATCAACTGCTGGCCGACGCCGGTTCCGCGGTCCTGCTCGCGAACCGACACGCAGTTGACGTAGGCCCAGGTGCCGGGGCGGAGCCGGTGGCCGGCAGACGGCCGGTCAGCGTCGACCCAGCCGCACTCGGCCACCGCGACCGGAGTGCCACCCCGTTCCGCGAGCCAGACCGGATCGCTGGAGTGCAGTCGCACGTGGGCAGCGGTCCGCTTCAGCTGCGGGGCGTCGGGGCGGTACGTCGAGGAACCGACCAGGGCGGCGTATTCGAGCTCCAGGAGGGTGAGTTCGACGACGGCGTCCAAGTCGGCCGGTCCGGCGCGACGTACAGTTACGGTACCAGATAGTTCCGTAAATTCGCACGGCGGAGTGGGAGGGCGCACAGCGAGACAGGACAAAGGGGTGAAACCGCCGTCCAGCAATGCTTTTGCGGCCAGAACGTCCCGGCTCGGCCACGTCACCAAGCACGTCGAATCGCGCTCCGGAGCACCCTGTGCGACCAGCCACTCCCGCCATGCCGCGAGCAGCGCTTCCATTCCTCCCCGGGAGTGCTCGCCGATCAGCGGGAACAGCTCGAAGACGGAACTGGGCTGCCACAGGCTCTGCATCGAGCCGGGCGGGTTCGACGTCCGCGCGATGATCCCGGCGACCGCGTCCCCGCCGGCGGTTCGCGCCACCAGCGGCTCGCCTTGCGGCACGGGGTAACCGTCCGGCAGCTGGGGGTCCAGCGCGGCGAACCGGGCGCACTGCGTCCGCAGTAGCTCTTGCGCAGTCGCCACGGCTGCTCCTCGACGAGGGGACGGTTCGCGGCACATCGAACCAGGACTTGCGAGAACCTTCAGCGCGAAGCGCGGTCCGCGCAGTCGAGATCACATCCTGGCTCCGCGGGTGATCGTCGAGTCCGCCGCAAATTCCATTGAAATCGGTCGGCCCAATTGAATTGTATTTTGGGGGGGGTGGGGGGGACGGGCGGATATACGG
>NZ_JBEOVY010000417.1:0-6164 GCF_040295745.1 Saccharopolyspora sp. NPDC002686 | reverse complement strand
ATCGGATGTGCGATTTCAATGGAATTTTGACTCCGCGGAACTTTGACCCTGCGGAACTTGACCCCGGCCGAGACGACGAAGGCCCCCACCGGAGGTCCGGTGGGGGCCGAGGGAGTCGTCGGTCACTGCGGCGGTGGCGGTGGCGGTGGGCCGCAGTGGATGATCGGCTGCGGCTCGTAGCGCGTGCGCTGCGTTTCAGTCTTCGTCTGACCGCTGCTCAGGTCCCGGATGGTGCGGGTGTCGGTCACCGTGAAACCGGGCGTGCCCTTGCTCGGGCTGCACGGCTCGCCCGGCGGCACGACCTTCTCGTGCGGGTCCGTGGGGTTGGTCCGCTCGCCGGTCTGCGAGGACACGTCGAACTGCTTGGTGCCCCACAGCTTCACCGTGATCGACGACGGCGTCCACTCCGTGGTGATCAGGATGCCGCTCTTGGCGACGTTCTTGAACTTGACGTCGATGACGCTCGCGCCGCTCGGGCTCTGGAACACCGTCGCTTCGCGGCCCGCCGGGTAGCGGCTGATGTAGTAGCTGTGCGCCTTGTGCTCGACGTCCTGCATGCCCGCGAAGTACGAGGCGTTGTACAGGGTCGTGGCGAACTGCGAGATGCCGCCGCCGACCGCGCGCCCGGGCCGGCCGTCCTGGATGATGCCGGACTCCACGTAGCCCTGCGCCACTCCGCGCGGACCGGTGTGGCCGTTGAGGCTCCAGGTCTCGCCGGGCTTGATGATCGCGCCGTTGACCTGCTCGGCGGTGCGGCGGATGTTCACGCCCGACGCGGGCTCGAAGCCGCCGGTGCTGAACTCGCCGACGACTTCCTTGATGCCGAGCTGGTCGGCCTGCTCGGTGGTGAACTTCGCCGGCTGGTGCTCGTAAACCGCCTGCACCGAACGCTTTTCCGGGGCGCGCAGCACGTCGAGGAGCTTCTCGAAGCTCTTGTCCCAGTTCACCCCGACGCCGTCGACGGACGGCCGGACCACGGGGCGCCCGCCCTCGACGACGATCTCGGCGTCCTTGCCGGGCTTGATGGTGTCGGCTAGCTGCGGCTCGACGGCACCGACCGCGGTCGGCAGGTCGACGCTGGCCTTCAGCCCGCCCTGGCCGTCCGGCTCGAACCGCAGCGCGCTGGCGATCGCCTCGGGTGCGAGGGTCGCGTCCTTGCCCTCGCCGCGCACCGTCACCGGCGACTTCACGGCGGGCTCGGCGACCTCGCGCAGCGCCCGCTGCACGCCGTCCTTGGTGGTGCTGACCGGCTGCTCGGTGAAGGGGATGCTCACCGGGCCCTTCTCGGCCCAGTGCGTCAGCACCTCGTCGGTGGCCTTCTCCACGTCGATGGACTGGCCGGTCACCGGGTCGACCGCGACGGCCTTGGCGCCCTCGAAGCGGATGGTGCCCTCGGCCGGTTGCCGGTCCAGCTGCGGCCGGACCTGTTCCAGCGCCTGCACCAGGTGCTCCCGGTCGCCGTGGCTGACCGGGGTGACCTCGCGGGTGGTGAACAGCGAGGAGATCCGGGTGAACGGGTTGAGCGGCTGCTCACCGGCCTCCTGCACGGTCGCCGCCCAGTCCATCTCCAGCCCGGCGTCGCCCGGGTTGATGGTCACCGAGCGGTCCGCGACCTTCAGCTCCACCGGCTCGTCGAGGCCCGGGCCGAGGTCGTTGCGCAGCTGCGTCTCGGCCGCCGCGGGCTCCAGGCCGCCGATGTCGACGCCTGCCACGACCGTGCCGCGCGGCACGGTTCCGCTGGTGAAGGCCAGGTCGCCGATGTAGAGCAGGGCCAGGGCGCCGACGGCCGCACCAGCGGCGATGCCGGCCCGGATCAGGCCGCGCTTCTTGCGCTCGTCCGCCGACTGCGGCGGCACGACCGCGCTCCAGCCGGTGGGTTCGGCGTTGACCTGCGGGATCGACTGGGTCTCACCGAGCGGGTAGCTGCTGAAGTCGGCGGGCACCGCGGCGATCTGCACGGTGCGCTCGGCGTCCGACTCGGGTTCGGGGGTCACCGGGGGGATCCGGGTGGTCTGCTCGACTTCGGTCTCCGGGTGGGCACCACCGGTCGAGCTCTGGTCCGAATCGGTGCGGAGCCGTTCGGTGGACGGGTCCGCACCGCTGTGCTGGTCGTGGTTTTCCGGCACCGCTTCCCCTTCTCCTGTCGGTCTTGCGGTGGGGGGAGCCTGGAGTCGTCGGCTCCTGCGCTTCGCCGGCCGTCGCGCCGACCGGACCGGGGTTGCCGACTACAGGTACAGCCCGGTGCCCTGCTCGGTCTGCTCGGTGGCCACCGCGTGCAGGTCGCGCTCGCGCATCACCAGGTACGGCTGGCCCTGGACTTCGACCTCGAACTGCTCGTCGGGGTTGAACAGCACCTGGTCGCCGACCTTGACGGTGCGCACGTGGCTGCCCACGCCGAAGACCTCGCCCCAGACGAGCCGCTTGGCGACCTGGGCGGTCGCCGGGATCACGATGCCGCCGGTGCTGCGGCGCTCACCGGACTCCGGCGAGATGCGCACCATGACCCGGTCGTGCAGCATCTGGATTTCGAGCTTGGCATCGGTCACCCGAAAAGTTTACTTCTCCCCACCCCGCGGTCGGCCGCCCAGGGCGGGTGTAACGCACCCCTTCCGGCCGCAGCGCCCGAAACCTCCCATCCGGCTCGCCGTTTGCGCAGCTCACAAGCCTGATCCGGTGGGCCTCGAACTACCGGGGCATATCTCTCGCGCGGCCCGCCGGTGTCCGCGACGACCCCGCTCAACCGCGCACGCGCGGTACCCGCAGAACCCCCACACCACCCGATCCAGCGATCGAAACCAGCGCCCGTCCGAGCAAGCGGAACACCCCGCACACCGCCGGAAAAAGAACAATTCCCCCATTCCGATCCCCGCTCGCCCCGGAAGAACGAAATGCCGGGCTTACCCGGAACGCTCACCTCGCTGGCCCGGCGCGCCGGGTGGTGGAGGTGGAGCGAACGGACCGTTCTGGTGGGCGAACGGTCCGTTCGCTCCGGTCAGCTCTCGGTGTCGAGCCCGCCCATCACGAGGGGCAGGCGGTTCGGACCCGTCGCGGCGATCTTGATCGGAACGCCCCAGTCCTGCCTGGTCAGGCGGCAGGCCGGGTGCTCGATGCCCGGGTCGTCGTCGCAGCTCGCGGCCTGCGCGACCACGTGCAGCACGCCCTGCTCGATGCCGTCGGCAAGCACCAGGCGGCGGGTCAGGTCGGTGCCCACGCCCGCGCCTTCGACCAGCAGCTCGGCCGGTGACGAAGTGATCTCCAGCCGGGTCGACGGACCGTAGCGCTCGTCGAGCTTGGTGCCGGGCGGCGGGGTGAACACCACCGCGAGCTCCACCTCGCCGGGGGCGATCTCCGTCGCAGGCCGCTTGACCTGCTGCGATGCCCCTTCGACCAGTCGCGCGGCGACGCCCGGCGGGACGGGCCGCTCGAGCCGGTGCGCGGCCGAGGCGACCACCACGAGCTCGCCGTCGACCACCACCGCACCGGACGGCTCGGCGACGTCGGTCGCCAGCGTGGAGACCTCGCCGGTCGCCGGCTCGTAGCGCCGGATCGCGCCGTTGTAGGTGTCGCAGACCGCGACCGAACCGTCCGGCAGCACGGCCACGCCCAGCGGGTGCTGGAGGAGCGCCTGGTCAGCGGGTCCGTCGGCGTGCCCGAAGTCGAACAGCCCGGTGCCGACGGCGGTCCGCACCTCGAACCCGTCGCCGGCCGCCTCGACCCAGCGCAGCGCCGAGGTCTCCGAGTCCGCCATCCACAACCGGTCGCCGCCGTCGGCCAGCCCGGAGGTCTGGGCGAAGAACGCCTCCTCGGCCGCGCCATCCCGCAGCCCCTCCACGGTGGTCCCGGCGAACCGCCGGACCTCGCCGGAGACCGGGTCGAACAGGCCGAGCGTGTGGTTGCCGGCCATCGCGATCACCACGCCCCCGGCCGGTTCCCACCAGGCGACGTCCCACGGGCTGGTCAGCGGGGTCTCCAGACCGGGCCCGGAGTCGCTGCCGTCGCGCCACTGCTCACCGGTCCCGGCCAAGGTCGTGACGTGCCCGTCCGCGAGCCGCACACCGCGCAGCAGGTGGTTGACGGTGTCGGCGACGACCACGTCGTAACCGACCTGCTCGGCGAGCTGCTCGGGCAGCAGCGCGAGCCCGCCCGGCTCGGAGAACGCGGGCTCGACACCGTCGGCACGACCCCGCTGACCAGTGCCGATGCGGCGCACGACGGTCTCACCGTCGGCGGCGAACTCCACCAGCGAGTGGTTCGCCGAGTCCGAGACCAGCAGGTTCCCGCTGTTGAGCGCGATGACCTTGCCGGGGAACCGCAGCGTCGTCTCGGGCGTTTCCGGCGGCACGTACGGACCGTCGCCGCGGTGCAGCGTGCCCTTCGCCTCGTGCTCGGCGATCACCTCGGTGATGACGCTGCGCAGCGCCTCGACGTGCCCCTCACCAGCGGCGACGTGCACGACGTAGCCCTCGGGGTCCACCACGACGAGCGTCGGCCAGGCCTTGACGGCGTAGTTCTGCCAGGTCGCGAGCTCCGGGTCGTCGAGCACCGGGTGGTGCACGGCGTAGCGCTCGACGGCCGCGACCAGCGCCGCGGGATCGGCCTCATGCTCGAACTTCGGCGAGTGCACCCCGACCGTGACGACCTCGGCGGCGAACTCCTCCTCCAACGGCCGCAGCTCGTCGAGCACGTGCAGGCAGTTGATGCAGCAGAACGTCCAGAAGTCCAGGACGAGGACCTTGCCGCGGAAGTCGGCGAGCCGGAGCTCCTCGCCACCGGTGTTCAACCACTGGCGGCCGGTCAACTCCGGAGCTCGGACACGGGCACGGCGCGGGGACAGCTCGGTACTCACACCCGAAGTCAACCGCATCCGCACGAAGCGATGTTCCCCCAGGTCGCGTGCTGATCCTCACTCACCGGTGAGGTCCGCAGTCGCGTCCGCGCCCGCGTCGGTGACGCGGCGCAGGAAGTCGGCGATCAGCCGCAGTTCGCGTTCGTCGTACTCGGCGCAGATCTCGTCCATCGACGCGTTCATGCCGGAGTAGAGGCGGAACAGCTCCGAGTTGCGCGCGGGCAACGCACGCACCGCGATCGCGCGGCGGTCGGACGCCTCCGGGTCGCGCTCGCGGATGATCCAGCCGGCGCGTTGGAGCCGGTCGAGGATGCCGGTCAGCGTGGCCGGGTGCAGCCCCGCCCGCCTGGCGAGCGCGCTCGGGCTGAGCGGACCGTGCTTCCCGATCAGATCGAGGCAGTCCAGGTCGACGTCCTTCAGCCCGATCTGGCTGCTGACCTGGTGGTTCAGCAACGCCATCTGGGTGCGCAGCTCGCGCAGCTCCTGTTTCACGGACACGGCCAGCCGACGTCGTCGGCGGGCTGAGCCGACGCCTTCATCAGAAAATATGAAACTCATATGATATGTTTCTCGTTTTAAAAGCGCGCCCGGAGGGGCTCGCGGGGAGGTCCAGCATGCACAGCGCGTACATCGTCGTCACCTTGCTCGCGATAACCATGAACGCCGGCTCGGCCATCGCGGGCACCATCCGCCGGAAGAAGCTGGCCCCCGCCATGCGACGGGCGGGAGTGCCCGAATCCTGGATCGTCTTCCCGATCAACACCCTCAAGCTCGCCGGCGCGCTGGGGCTCCTGCTCGGACTCATCGGTGTCCCCCTGATCGGACTCGCCGCCGCGATCGGCCTCGTCCTGTTCTACGTCTGCGCCGTGCACACCCACCTCCTCTCGCGCGACTACTCACCACAACTCGGCCTGGCCAGCGGATTCCTCGCAGTAGCGGTGAGCGCCCTGACCCTGGCACTAGCCGCGTGAGACACACGCCGCCCCTTCGGGATCACCGGCCTTCGCGGAAGGCGTTCTGCACTGCTGCCAGGGCAGTGCCGACGTCGGCGTTCAGCTCGCGGGCCGTGCGGACGAACTCCTGCGCCGCGGCGGCGAGGGGATCAGCCGGGCCTGGTGGTTGCGGGGCCGCGGCGACTCGGGTTCCGCGGCGGCGGCCGGTCTCCAGGATCCCGGCGGCCTCCAGTTCCCGGTAGGCGCGGGCGACGGTGCCCGCGGCCAGGCCGAGGTCGCGGGCGAGCTGCCGGATCGGCGGCAGCGGGGGGGGGGGGGGGCGGGGCCGCCCGCCCCCGCCCCCCCCGGGGTGGGGGGGGGACCGC
>NZ_JBEOVY010000416.1:0-6188 GCF_040295745.1 Saccharopolyspora sp. NPDC002686 | reverse complement strand
TAACCTCCGTCATGGACGCCCACCCAAACGGCTGCCCCGCAGCGGGGGTTGGGCGTTTCACCCGGTGCCCCCCCCCCCTCTCCGCGTCGGGTCGGAACGCTCCGGCGGAGCGGCACGGGGTATACCTGCAAGGTGCGCTCGGGAACCGGGTGAGCGCTGGTGGACAGGGGGTTTCGGGTGGTGGTCCGAGAACTCGTCGGGGTGGCCAAGAGCTACCGGGCGCGACCGGTGCTCCGGGGTGTCGATCTGTCGGTGACCGCGGGCGAGGTCGTCGGGATCGCGGGCACCAACGGTTCCGGGAAGTCCACGCTGCTGCGGATCCTCGCCGGGCTGTCCAGGCCGTCCGGCGGAACCGCCTCCGGGAAGCCGCGCACCGGGTACGTGCCGGACCGGTTCCCCGCGCGGCAGCGGATGAGCGCGCTCTCCTACCTCTCCCGGCTCGGCCGGATCAGCGGACTGTCCAAAGCGGACTCCCGGCGCCGGGCCGGGGAGTGGCTGGAGCGGTTCGCGCTGACCGGGGGACCGGACACGCCGCTGCGCGACCTGTCGAAGGGCAATGCGCAGAAGGTCGGCCTGGCGCAGGCGCTGTTATGCGGACCTGAGCTGCTGGTGCTGGACGAACCGTGGTCCGGGCTGGACGCCGGCACCCGCTCGGTGCTCAACGACGTCATCGACGAGTTGGCGCTCGACGGCACCGCCGTGGTGTTCACCGACCACCGGCCGGACTTCGCGCGCGGCGAGTCCGTCCGATCGCACCTGCTCGTCGACGGGCGGCTCCAACCGCTCGACGCCGAGGCGGCGACCTGCCGAATCCTGTTGCGCGGCGGGGAGGACGCGGACTGGGCCGGTCGGCGCGGTGTGCTGTCGGTGCGGCACGGCGACGACCTGGAGCTGGAAGTGGCCGTGGCGGAACGGGAATCGGTCCTGTTCGAGGCGGTCCAGCGCTGCTGCGCGGTGATCGCGGTGGACTCGGAGGTGGGGAGCCGATGACCGCGCTGATCGGTTACCGGCTCGCCGAGCTCGGGCATTCGCAGCGCTACCTGCCGCCGGTGCTGCTCCACATAGGACTGATCGCGGTCCTCTACAGCGACAACACCGGGCCGGCGCTGCCCGGCTTCGCGGTGACCGCTGCCGCGCTGCTGGTGGTGTCGGGCTGGCTGACGATCGCGCTGGTCGACGTGGAGGACGTCGTGCAGCGCACGATCACCCGCGCGCACGCCAGCTCGGCGCAGCGGGTGCTGGTCGGCACGGTGCTGACCGTGCTGTGCTGCGCTGCCGGGCTCTCCGCGCTGACCGTCGCCTGGTCGCAGGTGTCGTCCGGATTCGCCTACTCCGCAGCAGATCTCGGCACCGGGCTGCTCGGGAACCTGGTGTGCGCGGCGTTCGGCATCGCGATCGCGCTGCCGTGCTCGGGCCTGGTCGTCCGCCGGATCGGCTACACCGCGATCGCCGCGGCGGCGCTGTTCGCGGTCGTGCTGCTGGTCGAACAGCTCCCGCTCGCCCACCCGGTGGTGTTCGCGCTGAGCGCCGGGACGGTGCCGCCGGCCCTGCTGGTCCAGTCGACGCTCACCGCGCTGGTCGCGCTGGTCGCCAGCACTCTCGGCGTAAGCGCCTGGGTGGTCCGCCGCTCCTGACTAGCGCTTCGGGATGAGCACCCAGAGGGCCAGGTAGATCAGGAACTGCGGTCCGGGGAGCAGGCAGGACAGCAAGAACAGGAGCCGGACGGTGAACGGCTTCATGCCGAACCGCTCGGCGAGCCCGGCGCACACGCCGGCGATCATCGCGCCTTCCTGCGGCCGGGCCAGGGACATCCGATAGGTCGTCATGCCTCCAGCATCCGCACCGGGGCCCGCTCCGACGTCAGGGAAGAACCCCGAGTTCTCCCGGAGGCTCAGCCCGTTCTCCGGCGGAGGGCCAGGTCCGCGGGGTTGGGGAGGACGAAGCGGTCCTTGGCTCCGTCGAGGAATCCGCCGCACGGGTCGTCCAGGGCGTCGTGCACCCGCTCCGGGCGGACCGCCAGGGTTGCGCGGACCTTGTCGAGGGCCGGGTTCAGGATCTCGCGGACGACCAGCACGCACAGCGCCACCACCACCGCGTCCCGGATCAGCACCGCGCCCAGGAACCAGCCCTCCGGCAGGCCCTTGTTGGCCGTGCCGAGGTAGTAGTACATCCGCGGCGCCCACACCGCCGCGTCGACGGCCATCCACGCCAGCAGCAGCCGCCAGCGCGGGATCGCCAGCACCGCCAGCGGCACCAGCCACAGCGAGTACTGCGGGCTCCACACCTTGTTGGTCAGCAGGAACGCCGCCACCACCAGGAAGCACAGCTGCGCCAGCCGCGGCCGGGTCGGGGCGGCCAGCGCCAGCCAGCCGATCGCCGCGCAGGCCAGCAGGAACAGCGCGAGGCTCACCGCGTTGAGCACCGCCGGCGTCGCGCCGTTCTGCAGCACGCCGTCGAAACCGTCCCAGCCGGTGAAGTACATCAGCGCGTTGTACAGCGAGTCCGGGTCGGCCGGGCGCTCGTTGTTGAGCCGGAAGAACTCGCTCCAGCCGTCGGGGTAGAGCACCAGGACCGGCACGTTCACCGCCAGCCAGGCCAGCGCCGCGGCCAGCACCGCGCGCATCGCCTCCGAGACCTTCCCGGCCCGCCAGGCCAGGACCAGCAGCGGTCCGAGGAAGAACAGCGGGTAGAGCTTGGCCGCCCCGCCGAGCCCGATCAGCACCCCGGCCAGCACCGGTCGGCGCCGCGACCAGGCGAGCAGGCCCGCGGTGCCCAGCGCGGTGGCGAGCGCGTCGAAGTTGGTGAAGGCGTGCACCAGGACGAGCGGTGACAGCGCGGCGATCGCGACGTCCCACACCCGCCTGCGGCACAGCAGGACCAGCGCCCAGATCGTCACCAGCCAGCCCGCGGCCAGCCAGAACGCGGTGAGGTTGAAGTACAGGACGCTGGTCAGACCGCCGGGCAGCAGACCGAGCCCGGCCAGCGTCGCCCACCCGTCGGCGGCCCGCGCGTTGATCCACTGGAAGACCCCGGTCAGCACCGGGTACTCCATGTACCGGACCTTCTCCTGCGGCGTGCCCGGCTTCTCCAACCACGCCGTCTTGTACGGGAACGCGTCGTCGGGCGCCAGGTCGCCCATCCCGTAGCGCGGGATGATGTCGGTGTAGCACATGGCGGTGTACTGCTTGTTGTTCCGCCAGTCCAGCTGCGGTCCGGCACTCGAGTCGTAGGTCATCTGGCAGGGCGCCTTGAACAGCCACGCGGCGGCCAGCACCAGGACCGCGAACAGCAGGACCACCCGCAGCGGCGTCCAGAACCACTGCCTGCCGAGCTGCGCGTGCCGCCCCAGCCGACCGCCGAAGGGGCGGCTGATCCGCTGCGCCAGCGGCTCCGACCAGGTCGGCGCGACGCGGTCGGCGGGGCCGAGCGAATCGCTGTCCACCGCCGAGTCCGGGCGCCGACCGGGGATCGGCGGATCAGTGCTGGCGGGCTCGGTCGAGGTGGACACGCCCGGATGCTACTTGGCCCGAAAACGCGGGAGGGGCACCCGCCACCGCGGATGCCCCTCGTGCGTGAACCGACCGTCAGCCGGAGCTGCCCGGCCCGTACGTCGGTGCGACGTTGTTGCCGTCACCGGTTCCGCTGTCACCGCCGCTGTCCGGCGGGCACGGCGGCTCGAACAGGCCACCGCAGTTCTTGCCCGGCTTCTCCTTGCTGGTCGTCGGGCGCTGCGATTCGCTCGGGTCCTGGGACTCGCTCGGGTTCTGCGATTCGCTCGGGTTCTGCGACTCGCTCGGCGGAGCGGTCTCCGACGGCGGCGGAGGCGGCAGCGGGATGTCCTCGAACTGCCCGATCGCGTCGCCCTTCGGGATCTGCTCCTGCTTCTTGCCCTTCAGGTAGGAGTTCATGAAGGTCTGCCACACCTTGGCCGGGTGCGAGCTGCCGTAGAAGCTCTTGCCCGAGGCGTCGCGCAGCGGCTTCGGGCCGCCTTCGTCGTTGAGCATGCCCACCGCGGCGGAGACCTGCGGCGTCCCGCCGACCATCCAGGCGTTGCGGTTCAGGTCCGTCGAACCCCACTGGTGGGTACCGGTCTTCGACCACACCGGGCGGCCGCCGTCCAGCGGGACCTTGCTGCTCGTCGCGACGTCCTTCATCGTCTGGGCGACGTTGTAGGCGATGTCCCGGCTCTTCTTCGCGTCGTCGCCGTAGGCCGGCTTCGGCTTCGGGATGTCCAGCTCGCGCGGACCGGTCTCGGAGCCGACCGCCTCGGTCACGAAGTGCGGCTTGACCCGCTGACCGCCGTTGACGAACGTTCCGTACGACGCGGCCATGTCCGCCGGCTGCACCGGGTACATGCCCAGCGCGATGCCCAGTTCGACGACGCCGTCGCGGTTCAGCACGGTCGAATCCGAGATGCCCGCTTGGTGCGCGACGTCGGCGACCTTGGGCGGCCCGACCTTGTTGGCCAGGTTGACGAACACCGTGTTGACCGACTTGGTCATCGCCTCGCGGACGCCGCAGCGATCCGGGATGTCGCACTTGACGCCGGGTGCGTTGCCGAACGTCGTGCCCGCGATGTCCTGCTTGTCGCTGCCGTCGTAGAACTCACCGATGCCGATGCCCTGCTCCAGTCCGGCCGCCACCACGAACGGCTTAAACGAGGAGCCCGGTTCCTGCGGCTTGCTGGCCCAGTCCAGGTCACCGTTGTTGCGCTTCGAACCGTAGTAGGCCAGGATCCCGCCGCTCTCCGGGTCGACCGCGACCAGCGAGGTCCGCAGCGACTCCGGCTGGCCGTCCATCTCGGAGTGGACGGCTTCCTCGGCCTTGCTCTGCGCGTCCGGATCGATGGTGGTCTTGATCCGGTAGCCGCCGCGGTACAGGTCGTCCTCGGACAACCCCTGCTCTCCCAGCTCCGCCCGGACGGCTTCCCAGATGGCGTCCTGCTCGGGGGTCAGCCGGGACTCCTTGCGCCCGTTCTCGCGCGGGAGCGTTTCCGGGTACTGGATGCTCTGCCGCTCACCGGGCTGGAGGAAACCGTTGTCCTCCATCCGGTCCATGACGTACTCCCAGCGCTTGCGGCCCTTCTCCGGGTCGAGGCCGGGGTCGTTGCTTCCGACGCCGCCCTTCCCGCCGTAGGGGGCCTGCACGACACCGGCGAGGATGGCCGACTCGGCGTCGTTGAGGTCCTTCGGGTCCTTGCCGAAGTACGCCTTCGCCGCGGCCTTGAGGCCGTGCGTGCTGCGCCCGTAGCTGGCGGTGTTCATGTACGCCAGCATGATCTCGTCCTTGGACTTGCTGTTGGTCAGCTTGTACGCCAGCACGATCTCCTTGACCTTGCGGACGTAGACCGGGTCCTTCTCCATCTCCCCGTCGAGCTTGAGGAACTGCTGGGTGATGGTGGAACCGCCGCCGACACCGGAGCCGGTCAGCATGAAGTAGACCGACCGCGCGATGCCCTGGAAGCTGAAGCCGGGGTTGTCGCGGAACGACGCGTCCTCCGCGGCGATGGTGGCGTTCTGCATCGCCGGCGAGACCTCGCTGATGTTGTGCAGCACCTCGCGGGTGTTCTCGTTGGTGACGCGCGCCATCGGCTCGCCGTTGGCGTAGAGCAGGTCGACGGGCCGGTTCATGCCCATGACCTTCGCCTGGTCCGGCGGCTGCCACATGATGTAGCCGTAGATGAACACGGCGACCGGCAGCAGGACGGCCGCGGCGATGCCGACGTAGCAGGTGCGCCGCACCCGCCGCCAGAGCGTGGCGCGCTTGGCCCGGCGGGCGCTCATCTCGTCGTCCGGGTCGTCGCCGGACGGGCCGAAGTCGTCGAATCCGTCGTCGCCATCTCGATCATTCCCGTGCGGGGCGTCGGCGCGCCCGTCGTCGTAGTTGTCGTACGGGTCGTCGTCGGGTTCGGAGGCGTAGTAGTTGTAGGTGCCCTGGTCCTGGTGCGTGAGCAGCTGCGGCTCGCGGGAATTCCCGGCACCACCGGCAGCACCCATCGCGGCACCAGCGGCAGCACCAGCCGCACCGCCTGCGGCACCAGCTGCTCCAGCAGCACCTGCCGCACCAGCCCCGGCCGCACCTGCAGTGGACGGACGTGGAAGAACCGGATCGCCACGAAGTCCGGGCGGGTGCCCATGTCGAACCAGTGCGTGGTGTTGGCCGGCACGCTCAGCAGATCCCCCGCCTCG
>NZ_JBEOVY010000415.1:0-6204 GCF_040295745.1 Saccharopolyspora sp. NPDC002686 | reverse complement strand
TGGCCAATACACGGCGGCTTGGCCGTCCTCGCCAGGCGAACGCTGAGAACCTGCGGCGGTGCAAGCTGCGAGGGTGGGCTATTCGCCTGGCGGCGAATACAAGCAAAAGATCAAGATCGAAGACAGGTGCTCAGACGTCTCCGACCGGCGCGTGCCGGGGGAGGGTGTCAGTTCCGGCGGAACTGACACCCTCACTCCGTGCTCGTGGCTCAGTTCTGGCCGTTGCTGGAGGTCGTCGTCGTGGTGGTCTTCGCGTCCTGCTCGGGGGCCAGGCCCTTGATGGCGGGCAGGCCCTGCTCGCGGCGCAGCAGGTCGCGGATCTCCTGCAGCAGCTCCACGTCGGTCGGGTCGACCTCCTTCTCCTGCCCCTTCTTGCGCCGATCGTTGATCGTCTTCATCGGCAGCACGAACAGGAAGTAGACCACCGCAGCGGTGATGAAGAAGGTGAGCACCGAGTTGATCACCGCGGCGAAGTCGATGATCGACGCCTGGTTGCCTTCGCGCAGCTGGATGCTCAAGCCGGTGACGTTTCCGCCGCCGGTGGCCGCGATGACGGGCTTGATGATGCTGGTCGTGAAGGACGTGACCAGGGCGGTGAACGCGCTACCGACCACGACCGCGACGGCCAGGTCGACCACGTTGCCGCGCATCAGGAAGTCCTTGAAGCCCTTGAGCACGTTGACGCTCCTCTCAGAACAGGGTGATCCGGCGGGATCACGTGCGGATGAACGCCGAATCGATGGGGTAATCGGCGTAAGATGCTACTCAGCGCAGCGTAACGGTCACGGTCTGGTCGAGTGATGCGGCGGCGACGTCCCCCGCAAGTCGCTCCGGTAGCCCGACGAAGACTAGTCGGCCCTGGTCGCGGTCGTCCGAATCGGCCTGAACCGCGATGACCTGGGCGTTTTCGGCGAGCACCGAACCTTCCCCAGGATGGGCGGCGGCTGTGACGATGTCCACCCGCCTTCCGGGGGTGAGGAAATCCGCGACCTCCGGGTCGGCGAGCCGGATCGGCGCCGAGACCATCCCGGAGCCGGAAGCCGCGGTCGGGCCGTTGAACCGCGCGTCGGTCAGCAGTTCTCCGCGGCGCGCGGCCGCGCCCAGCACCCGGCCGAGCGCGGCGGGGGAGTCCCGCAGCGCGCCGTCCGGCACCAGGTCGACGGGAATCTCGCGGTGCTTCACGTCCACTTCGGACAGAACTCTGCCGGGCGGCAGGTCGCGCGCGGCGACGAGCACCGGTACGCCGGTGCCCGGCGGCCCGTGGTCCTGCACCGCCGATGCGGCGGCGAGCAGCAGCAGTGCGAGCGCCGCTGTTCGGCGAAGCAGCAGAACTCCGCGTCGGGTGCGGAAGAGCGCGGCGATGCGGTCTCGCAGCGATGCGCCGAGTCGGTCCTTCGAAGCCATGGCCAGCTCCTTTTCCTCCGGGGAGATCGAACTCCTCCGAAGTTAGGAGCGGTGTTCGGCGGCGGAAAGGGAGTTTTGGAAATCTGTGGACAAACCAGTCCGATGTGGACAACTCGGATCACACGAACGATCTTTCGGAGATCACTCCGCGCGCACGAAAATCGCCGACCGCAGCAACCGGCGGTCGGCGAACGAGGATCTGGCTAGCTCAGGAAGCGGCAGCCGTCGTGGTCGAGCTGCTCGAGGACGACGACGAGCTGCTGGACGACGAGCTGGACGAGGAGTCGCTCGAGGACGAGGAGCTCGAGGACGAGCTGCCGGACGTGCTGGACGACGAGTTCGACGACCGGTTGTCGGTGCGGTAGAACCCGGAGCCCTTGAACACGATGCCCACGGCGTTGAACAGCTTGCGGAGCCGGCCGGTGCACTTCGGGCACTCGGTGAGCGAGTCCTCGCTGAACGACTGCACCTGCTCGAAACGGTGGTCACACTCGGTGCAGGCGTACTGGTAAGTGGGCACGGCCGCGAACCTCCGGCATCTCGTCTTGGCACTCGAACTACAGGAGTGCTAACACGATGATGCTTCACAACAGGTGTCCAGTGCAAACAGGCATGTGTCACACGGGTAGCGACACAACCCCGCGCCGTGGTGTCAGCACGCCTGTCATCCGCACGTCGTGCGGCTCGCCGGGCAGCTCGGCCACGAACTCCTCGTCCCGGACCACGGCGATCCGCGGCGCCTCCGGCGAGGCCATCGGCAGCGACCGGTCGTAGTAACCGGCACCGCGCCCCAGCCGAACACCCCGCCGATCCACCGCCAGCGCGGGCACCAGCAGCGCCTCGGCCTCCCCGATGGCCGCAGCGCCGAGTAGCTGACCTGCGGGTTCGAGCAGGCTGTAGCCGGCGGGGCGCAGCGAGTCGGGCCCGGTGTAGTCGGCCCACTCCAGCGGTTCGCGGCGGTTCACCACCGGCAGCAGCACCCGCAGCCCGGCCGCGCGCAACGCCTCCAGCAGGTCGGGTGAGCCCGGCTCGCCGCCGACCGGGACGTAGGCCGCGACGGTCCGCACCGGGTGCTGCTCCAGCCAGCCGAGCACGGCCTCCTGCAGCGCCCCGGCCTCAACCGAGCGGGTGGTTTCGTCCACGTCACGGCGTTGGAGCAGCAGCTTGCGGCGCCACTCGTCCTTCGTCGTAGCCGATTCGTCCAGCGAGCTCACACGTCCACTTTAAGGTTGCCCGATAGGCTTCCGGGCCATGAGCAGCCCGACGAGCACGCCCACCGCGTTCCGGACCGCCATCGTGCCCGCAGCCGGATTGGGGACCCGGTTCCTGCCGACCACGAAGGCGGTGCCCAAGGAGTTGCTCCCGGTCGTGGACACCCCCGGGATCGAACTGGTCGCCACCGAAGCGGCCGAGGCGGGCGCACAACGCCTGATCATCGTGACCTCGCCGGACAAGAGCGCGGTCACCGACTACTTCAAATCGCAGCCCGAGCTCGAGCAGACGCTCAAGGAGCGCGGCAAGGACGAACTGCTGGCGAAGGTCCGCCGCGCGCCCAGCCTGCTCTCCGCAGAGACCGCGGTGCAGGACCGGGCCCTCGGGCTCGGCCACGCGGTGGGCTGCGCGGAACCGAACCTGACCGATGACGACGACGCGGTCGCCGTGCTGCTCCCGGACGACCTGGTGCTGCCCACCGGCGTCCTGAAGCGGATGGCCGAGGTGCGCGCCCAGCACGGCGGCAGCGTGCTGTGCGCCTTCGACGTGCCGCGCGAGCAGATCTCCGCCTATGGCGTGTTCGACGTCACCGACACCGGCGACGAGGACGTCAAGCAGGTCCGGGGCATGGTGGAGAAGCCGGCGCCGGAGGAGGCCCCGTCCACCTTCGCCGCGGCCGGTCGCTACCTGCTGGACCGGGCGGTCTTCGACGCCCTGCGCCGCATCGAGCCCGGTGCCGGAGGTGAGCTGCAGCTCACCGATGCCGTAGCGTTGCTGATCTCCGAAGGACACCCGGTGCACGTGGTGGTCCATCGCGGTGGGCGACACGACTTGGGAAATCCTGGCGGTTTCCTCAAAGCTGCGGTGGACTTCGCGCTGAAGGATCCCGAGTACGGACCGGACCTGCGGGCCTGGCTCGTCGAACGGATCGCGGAGAACGACGAACTGTCCTGATCAGCGGCTTGCCGCGCTAGCTTCGCGGCGCCCCGGGGCAGGACGTGACGACAGCCACGCCGGGCGGCGGCTCGGTGCGCGGGAAGAGGACGACAGCCATGCGTTCAGTGGACGAGCAACTCGCACGCGTTCTCACGGCAGCTGTCCGGCCCGCGCCGGTCCGCGTGGCGATCTCCGAGGCGCAGGGTCTGCTGTGCGCCGAAGAGGTCGTCGCCGAACAGGCGCTGCCCGGATTCGACCAGGCCGCGGTGGACGGCTACGCGGTGCGCAGCGTGGACGTGCAGGCCGCCGCCGAGGACGAGGTCGTGCTGCCGGTCGTCGGCGAGATCTCGGTCGGCTCGCGGCAGCCCCGACGGCTCCAGCCGGGCCAGGCGGTCCGGGTGGACACCGGCGCGCCGCTGCCGACGCTGGCCGACGCCGTGGTCCCGCTTGACCACACCGACGAGCACCCGGCCAAGGTCACCGTGCGCCGCCCGGTGCCCTCGGCGGCGTTCGTCCGCCGCACCGGAGAGGACGTGCAGACCGGCGACGTGGCGGTGCGCCGAGGTGCGCCGATCGGTTCCGCGCAGGTCGGGCTGCTGGCCGCGGTCGGTCGCGACAAGGTGCTGGTGCACCCGCGACCGCGGGTCTCGGTGATCTCGGTCGGCGAGGAGCTGGTGGACGTCGACCGCACGCCCGGCCAGGGCCAGGTCTACGACGTGAACTCCTACGCGCTGTCGGCCGCCGCGCGGGACGCCGGTGCCGAGGTCACCCGGGTCGGGATCATGAGCAGCGACCCGCGTCGGCTGCGGGAGGTCGTCGAGGGCCGCCTGCTGCTGTCGGAGATCGTGGTGGTCGCCGGTGGCGTCGGCGGTGCTGCGGGCGCGGAGGTCCGGGCGGCGCTGGCCGATCTCGGCGAACTGGACGTGACCAGGGTTGCGATGCAGCCTGGTTCGGTGCAGGGCTTCGGACGCCTGGGACCGGACGAGATCCCGACCTTCATGGTGCCCAGCAACCCGGTGAGCGCGCTGGTGGTGTTCGAGGTGCTGGTGCGGCCGCTGATCCGCGCCGCCCTCGGCAAGCCCAACCCGCACCGCCGCACCGTGACCGCCGAGCTGCTCTCGCCGATCACCTCGGCCGAGGGCCGCCGCGGCTTCCTGCGCGGTCAGCTGCTGCGCGACCCGAAGAACGGCTCCTACCTGGTGCAACCGCTGGGCACCTCGGGATCGCACCTGCTCGCCTCGCTGGCCGAGGCGAACTCCCTGATCGTCGTCGACGAGGAGACCACCGAGGTCGGCGCGGGCGAAGAGGTCCAGGTCCGCTTCCTGTCGCAGCGCGCGTGAGCCGCGATGCAACCCACCGACGCTGATGGGTTCCCGATCGGCCGCCACCCCGGTTGGCCGGCCTCGCTCGGCCGCTGATCACGGCGCGCGGTGCGGTGGCGCTGCGTCCGCCGCGCCTGCGCGACGCCTCGGCGTGGAGCCGCACCCGACTGCACGACCGCGCCTACCTGCAGCAATGGGAGCCCACGGCGGTCGGCGGCTGGCAGGAGCGCAACGCCAGGACGGCTTGGCCCGGGCAGTGGGCTGCGCTGCGCGGCATGGCTCGACGAGGCCAGGCGCTGCCGTTCAGTATCACCGTGGACGGCGAGTTCGCCGGTCAGCTGACCATCGGGAACATCGTGCGGGGCGCGCTGCGCTCCGGGTGGATCGGCTACTGGGTCGCCGAACGGCTGGCCGGGGGCGGCGTGGCCACGACGGCTGTCGCGCTCGCCGTCGACCACTGCTTCGGCCCCGTGGGACTGCACCGGCTGGAAGCCACCGTGCGGCCCGAGAACCAGCCCAGCGTCCGCGTGCTGGAGAAGTCCGGATTCCGCCGCGAAGGGCTGTTCCACCGCTACCTGGACGTGGCCGGGGACTGGCGGGACCACTACGTCTACGCGCTCACCGCGGACGAGATCCCGGGCGGCGCGGTCGCCCGCCTGATCCAGAGCGGCGGCGCCAGCCGGCCCTGAGCGGTCCTGGGCAAAACGACCGCTAAACGAGCCCGAGATCTTGATCACTGACGGTCACCGCCGCGCCCGCCGTTCTCCGAGGAAATTGAGCCGAACGGACCAGCGAAAGACGTCATTCGGCGGTGCAGGAAGCGACACGCCGATGTCGATGTTGCTGCTGACTCCGCTGAACGTGCGGTTTTCTGGACCGCGGGGGAACCGGCCGTGCTCGGCGTGGCTCCAACACAGGAGTGACAGATGTGACTAGCGTGGCGATCGCAGACTTGTGTGCTGCCGGTGGCCAGGGGGAGGTGGCGAGGCATGCCCAGTTCGTTGATCTTCGCTGCGCTGGCGGCGGCGTGGCTGGTGGTGCTCGTGCCGATGTTCGCCCGCCGCCGCCAGGAAGTGTCCAAGACCACTGATTCCGCGCTCGCCGCGCGAGTGGTCCGACGCGGGAGCGGTCGGCGTCCGGCAACGCCCGGAGCCGCGACAACCGACAGGGTGCAGGAGGCGTTCGGGATGTCTGACACCGAGCTGGACGACGCGGTCGAAGAACACGACACCGAGGACAACTCGTGGCGTCGCGTGCACAGCGACGACGCCCGCGCCGGGCGCCGCTACCGCCCCGGCCGCGGCGGATTCGACCCGGAAGCCGCCGCGCT